>NZ_JBLFJW010000033.1:0-62370 GCF_047713085.1 Pantoea sp. sgz302252 | reverse complement strand
CTTTGAGTGCCCACACAGATTGTCTGATAAATTGTTAAAGAGCAGTTGAAACGCGGCTTTCGCTCACCGTTTCGAGGTCCCGTATAATACGTTTTCCTCTTTCAGAGTCAAGCATTTATTTTCGCTTTTCGTCTGCCAGAATTTCCGGAGAAACCCTGCTGACCCGGCGGCTTGCCTGCCGTTGTTCCGTGTCAGTGGAGGCGCATTATAGGGAGTTATTCCGGGGTGACAAGAGGAAATTTGAATTATTTTACTGTTCGCATTTTTTTTCACCAAAACAGCCATAAAAGCACCATTAATTGCGCTATCTGCTGATTTTACCGCCGAATTTTGTCACTGAGTGGCATACTAAAAAAGAGTTTAGACAGAAGGAATGACATTTATGTCCTTAAGCGCACAGCAGCTGGCGGCACAAAAGAACATCTCATGGGTTCTTGCCGAGAAATTGGCGCAGAAGATTTTAACCGGTGAGTATCCCCCGGAAAGCATCCTCCCGGGTGAAATGGAGCTAGGTGAACAATTCGGTGTTAGCCGGACAGCCGTTCGCGAAGCGGTGAAGACGTTATCCGCAAAAGGCATGGTGTTACCTCGCCCCCGTATTGGTACCCGGGTGATGCCAAAAAGCGACTGGAACTTTCTGGACAAAGAGTTGCTCTCCTGGTGGCTCACCGAGAACAACTTCCCCGAAGTGGTAGAACACTTCCTGGTCATGCGCAGCAGCCTTGAACCTCAGGCCTGCATGCTGGCGGCAATGCTGGGCAGCGCGGAACAGAAAGCGCAATTGAACACCTTGATGGAAGAGATGACGCATCTGAAGCGTCATTTTAACCGTGAGCGTTGGATAGCGGTGGACATGGCCTGGCATGAGCAAATCTATGCCATGAGTTCGAATCCTTTCCTGACATCGTTCGCTTCTTTATTTCATTCGGTTTATCACACCTACTTTGCCGCGATCACTCAGGACGAAGTGGTGAAACTCGATCTCCACCAGGCCATTGTCGATGCTATCCAGGAGAGCGACGGCCCTCGGGCGTTTCAGGCCTGTCAGGCTCTGTTAATTGCTCCCACAACGCAGGCGCATAAATAGATGACAGAAAAGAAATCACGCAGTATGGCTGGGTTGCCGTGGATTGCGGCAATGGCCTTCTTTATGCAGGCGTTGGATGCCACCATCCTTAACACGGCACTTCCTGCCATAGCCCAAAGCCTAAACCGCTCTCCGTTGGCGATGCAGTCAGCCATCATCAGCTACACCCTGACGGTAGCAATGCTGATCCCAGTCAGCGGCTGGCTGGCCGACCGCTTTGGGACACGACGAGTCTTTATGCTCGCAGTGAGCCTCTTCACCCTGGGATCGCTTGCCTGTGCGCTCTCAGGCTCGTTGCTGCAATTGGTTATCTTCCGCGTGATTCAGGGGATTGGCGGCGCCATGATGATGCCCGTCGCTCGCCTCGCTCTGTTACGCGCCTATCCGCGCAGCGAGCTGTTGCCGGTGCTTAATTTTGTCACTATGCCAGGTTTAGTCGGCCCCATCCTTGGTCCGGTATTGGGCGGAGTGCTGGTGACCTGGGCGAGCTGGCACTGGATCTTCCTGATTAATATTCCGATTGGTATCGCTGGGCTGTTATATGCCCGCAAATATATGCCGAACTTTACTACCCCGCGCCGCAGCTTTGATATGACTGGCTTTCTGTTGTTTGGCCTGAGCCTGGTGCTATTTTCCAGCGGGATGGAACTGTTTGGCGAGAAGATTGTGGCGACCTGGATTGCACTGGCTATCGTGCTGGTGAGCATGCTGCTGCTCTATGCCTATATAAAGCATGCTCGTCGCCATCCTACGCCCCTTATTACTTTGCCGATGTTCAGGACGCGTACTTTTTCCGTGGGAATTGCCGGAAATCTGGCGACACGCCTGGGCACAGGCTGCGTCCCGTTCCTGATGCCGCTGATGTTGCAGGTTGGGTTTGGTTATCCGGCGCTGATTGCAGGCTGCATGATGGCCCCCACGGCAATGGGCTCCATCCTGGCGAAATCCACGGTCACTCAGGTACTGCGCTGGCTGGGTTATCGCAAAACGCTGGTGGGAATAACCCTCTTTATCGGCCTGATGATCGCTCAGTTCTCGCTGCAATCCCCTTCGATGCCGGTCTGGATGCTGATCCTGCCGCTGTTCGTGCTGGGCATGGCGATGTCGACGCAATTCACATCGATGAATACCATCACACTCGCTGACTTAACCGATGAAAACGCCAGCGGCGGCAACAGTGTGCTGGCGGTAACGCAGCAGCTTTCAATCAGTCTGGGGGTTGCGGTCAGCGCAGCTGTTCTGCGCTTTTATGAAGGGTTCGACAGCACCAATACCGTCGAGCAGTTCCACTACACCTTTATTACCATGGGTGCGATAACCGTAGTTTCGGCGTTGGTCTTTATGCTGCTGAAACCGAAAGATGGCCGCAACCTGATTAAGGAGCGGCACAAGAAGAAGGCTTAAGCCGAGCCGCGCACCACCAGCTCGGGCGTGAGTTGCACTCGCTGCTGCTTCTGTCCGGGCTGGGCCATACGATGGATAAGTACATCAATAGCCAGTTCACCCAACTCATCTTTCGGCTGATGGATAGTCGTCAGCGGTGGAGTCATGTAGGCAGCCAGTTCAATATCATCATATCCCACGACAGCCATCTGCTGCGGAACAGACAAGCCCGCCTGATACAACGCCTGATACACGCCCACGGCCATCGCATCGTTACCCACAAAGACAGCCTGCGGTGGAACAGGTAAAGCGAGCAGCGACTGCATCGCACTCAATCCGCCGCCAAACTCAAAATCACTGGTAATGATGTAACCTTCTTCTATTACCAACCCGCAGCGCTGCATCGCAGCCTGATACCCTTCCAGACGCAAGCGAGCGGGCGTTTTATCCAGCGGACCGGCAATGCAGGCAATACGCGTGTAGCCTTTGTCGATCAGATACTGTGTGGCCATGTCACCGCCGAGCAGCGAGTTATCCTGAATCAGATCGCTGTCACCGTCGAACGGTGCCCAGTCCATCATCACTGTCGGGATAGAGGGATAACGCTGCATGATTTCTTGCGAGGGCTGGTGAGTTTCGGTGCAGAGCAACAGCAAACCATCGACACGCTTTTGCATTAGCGTTTCGAGATTGCTGTTCATCCTTTGCTCATCGCCCTCGGTGTTACACAGCACCAGGCTGTAGCCGCGCTCAAAGCAACTGCGTTCCACGCCGCGGACCAGCTCAGAATAGAAAGGATTGGTACTGGCGGTGATCAACATGCCAATGGTGTGGGTCTGATTGAGCTTGAGGCTGCGCGCCAGCGCAGACGGCGCATAGTTAAGACTTTTGATCGCCGCCAGCACTTTTTCAGTGATGGCCTCGCTGACAAAGCGGTCCTTATTAATAACGTGAGAGACCGTTGAGGTGGAAACGCCCGCCAGGCGGGCAACGTCCTTCATGGTAGCCAAGCGTTACCCCTGCTGACTGAGGAATTCGTCGATCTCTTTACGCCACGGCACAGACGGTTGCGCGCCTTTGCGAGTCACCGCAATCGCGGCAGCTGCGTGCGCGAAACGTAACGCTTTTGGCAGGGCCTCACCTTCCAGCAACGCCGTCATCAGCGCCCCGTTGAACGTGTCACCTGCGGCGATGGTGTCGATGGCCTGAACTTTAAAGCCCGGCACGCGCTGGCCTTTACCCTGCTCGCTGGCCCACACGCCACGGCTGCCGAGCGTGATGATAACCGTCTCAATGCCTTTATCGTGCAGCGCCTGAGCCGCAATCGCTGCGTCTTCATCGGTTTCCACTTTCACCCCGGTCAGCTTTTCAGCTTCGGTTTCGTTCGGAGTGATGATATCCACCAGCGCCAGCAGCTCGTCGGAAAGCTCACGTGCAGGGGCAGGATTGAGCACGACTTTCGTGCCGTGTTGCCGGGCAATCTTTGCCGCAGCCAAAACGCTTTCCAGCGGGGATTCCAGTTGCATCAGCAGTGCGTCTGCATCGGCAATCCGTTTTTCCTGCGCTGCAACTAAATCTGTAGACAATGCCGCGTTCGCGCCTGCATGAATACCGATGACATTCTCACCTTCGCCATTAACGAAAATCAGCGCTACACCGGTGGACTCCCCGGCAATCGCGCTCACTGGCGCAACGTCGATGTTGTCGCTGGCGAGCTGCTTGCGAATACGTTCACCAATATCATCATCGCCCGTACAAGCGATAAAAGAAATATTGGCTCCGCTACGCCCTGCGGCTACGGCCTGGTTTGCACCTTTGCCACCAAACGCCACCTGATAGTGCGTACCCGTGAGGGTTTCACCAGGACGGGGAAAAGCATCAAGGTTAAGAATGTGATCGGCATTGATACTGCCAAGGACGACGAGATTTCCTGCGTTGTTCATAATCATGAGTGTCCGGTAAAGAGCGCCACCGGGATCCCGGTGGCGCATGCCACGCTTTTCTTTTTACGTTGTCCCCTCAGGCTCTTGGTGGCCTGAATCGGTATGACTTATTGCTTGATGACCAGCTTCAGGTCAACAGGATACTTGGCCTGAACCTTCTCACCTTTCAGTACCTTATCAGCAACTTCCACGCCCTGGGCGCCAATTTGCTCCGGCAACTGTGCAATCGTCGCTGCCAGTTTGCCATCATTTACTGCTTTTTCGCCATCCGGAGTACCGTCAAAACCGACGACCATCACATCTGACTTACCGGCTGTCTGCAATGCACGCAGTGCGCCAAGCGCCATTTCATCGTTCTGAGCGAAGACCGCTTTCACGTCAGGGTGCGCGGTCAGCAGGTTCTGCATGACGTTCAGACCTTTGGTGCGGTCGAAGTCTGCCGGCTGGCTCGCCAGAACATCAAATTTGTGAGCAGCAACAGCCTGCTGGAAGCCTTCACCACGTTCACGGGCAGCGGAAGTCCCGGCAATGCCCTGCAGCTCGATAACCTTCGCGCCTTCACCTGCTTTCTTGGCGATGTAATCACCCGCGATTTTGCCGCCCAGCACGTTATCAGAAGCGATATGGCTGACCACTTCACCTTTGGCCGCCTGGCGGTCGAGCGTGATAACAGGAATTTTCGCCTGGTTTGCCATCTTCACGGCATTACCTACAGCGTCAGAGTCGGTTGGGTTGATCAGCAGGATTTTGGTGCCGCGTACGGTCAGGTCCTGTACGTTCGCCAGCTCTTTCGCCGGGTTGTTCTGGGAATCCAGCACCACCAGGTTGTAGCCCAGTTTGTCCGCTTCTTTCTGCGCGCCCTCTTTCAGGGAAACGAAGAACGGGTTGTTCAGGGTAGAGATAACCAACGCAATGGTGTCTTTCGCCATCGCGTTAGCACTGACGGTAGCGCTCAGTGCCACGGCGGAAACGAGGGTAGCCAGTTTTTTCATGTTCATATCTGAGAGGTCCTGTTATGTCAGTTATTACTGCTTTTTGTTGTCTACCAGCACCGCCAGCAATATCACCACCGCTTTGACGATCATCTGGTAATAGGAGGAAACACCTAACAAATTCAAACCATTATTGAGGAAACCGAGGATTAATGCGCCGATCAGCGTCCCAACTATGCGACCTTTACCGCCCGCAAGACTGGTGCCGCCAAGCACGACGGCCGCAATCGCATCCAGCTCGTAGCCTGTTCCCGCAGTAGGCTGCGCAGAAGAGAGGCGCGCCACTTCGATAATGCCCGCGAGAGAAGCCAGCAGACCACAAAGTGAATAGACGATGATTTTGACTTTGTTGACGCTGATGCCCGACAGACGTGTCGCCGCTTCGTTACCGCCAAGAGCATAGATATATCGGCCCAGACGAGTGTGATGCAGCATGTACCAGGCCGCGATAAACACAATCGCCATGATCCACACAGGCGTTGGAATACCCAGCGGGCGGCCAATACCAAACCAGCCGAACACATCTGCGTTGTCAGTAAAGCCGGTATTCACCGGGCTGCCGTTGGTGTAGACCATCGTCACACCGCGTAGCAGAAGCATCATCACCAGCGTGGCGATAAACGCCTGCACTCGGCCCTTTGCCACAATCACGCCAGTCACTGCGCCAATCGCCGCACCTAAGGCAAGTGCCGCCGCAACAGCCACCAGCGCATTCACTTCGATACCCACAATCGAGGCGGCCACCGCACCAGTCAGCGCCAGCAGCGATCCCACAGACAAATCGATACCGGAGGTGAGGATAACCAGCGTCATCCCGACCGCCATAATGGCGTTCACGGAAGTCTGTTGCAGGATATTGAACAGGTTATTGACGGTAAAAAAGTTCGGGCTCAGGGTGGAGACAATCGCTATCAGCACCAGCAGCGCGATCAGCGATTTTTGCTCCAGCAGCCACGCTTTGGTGAAATAGCGGCGACCAGAAACAGCCTGGGTAGTCATCTTTTTTACTCCTGATTCACACGATTAAGCTTGCCCACAGCGGCAGCCATCAATACTTCCTGAGTGGCCTGCTCGCGCGTGAATTCACCGCCGAGATGCCCTTCATGCATCACCATGATGCGATCGCTCATGCCCAGCACTTCCGGCATCTCAGACGAGACAAGGATGATGCTCAGGCCATCGGCTTTAAACTGGTTGATAAGCTGGTAGATCTCTTTTTTCGCCCCGACGTCAACGCCGCGCGTTGGCTCATCGAGGATCAGCACTTTCGGGCGCGTCATCAGCCCACGGGCAATGGCGACCTTTTGCTGATTGCCGCCGGAAAGCAGACCAATCGCCTGTTCCATGGACGGGGTTTTGACGTTAAACAGACGGATAAAATCACTCACCGTCTGCTGTTCATCTTTGTGTTTCAGGCTGCCGCCGCTGTGGCTGAAATAGCGCAACGCGGTCAGCGACATGTTCTCTTTAACTGACATGCCAAGCACTAAGCCATCGCGTTTACGGTCTTCAGAGATATAAACGATGCCGTTAGCCAGACCATCCTGTGGTGATTTGGTCACCACTTCATGGCCATCAAGTGTCACATACCCGCTGCTACGCGGTAGCGCGCCGTAAAGCACTTTCATCAGCTCGGTACGCCCGGCGCCCATCAACCCGGCCACGCCGAGGATCTCGCCTTTACGCAGCGTAAAGCTGACGTTTTCCACGCCTGGCCCACAAAGGTTATCCACCTTCAGGAGAACGTCGCCCGGCGCTTTATCGAGACGCGGATACTGATCTTCAAGTTTGCGCCCGACCATCATCTCAATCAGCGTGTCTTCGGTGAGGCTGGACACTTCACGCTCGGCGATAAACTGCCCGTCGCGGAAAACTGTCACGTCATCGCAGATTTCGAAGATCTCTTTCATGCGATGGGAAATATAGACAATGCCGCGCCCTTGCGATTTCAGCTCGCGAATGACGCGGAATAAGGACTCGGTTTCAGTGTCGGTGAGCGCATCCGTCGGTTCATCCATGATGATGACCTTCGACTCAAAGCTCAGGACCTTGGCAATTTCGACCATCTGCTGATCGCCAATCGACAGTTCACCCACCAGCCTGTCACTTTTAAAGCGCAGGTTGAGTTTCGCCAGCAGCTTGTCAGCTTCGGCGTACATGGTTTTCCAGTCGATTTTGCCGAAGCGGTTAACGAACTCGCGGCCTAAGAAAATGTTCTCAGCGATGGAAAGCTGCGGGATCAGGTTCAGTTCCTGATGAATGATGCCAATTCCGGCTTCCTGCGATGACTTCGGCCCGGTAAAGGTGGTTTCCTTTCCCAGCCACAACAGTGAACCGGCATCTTTGCTGTAGATCCCGGTCAGCACTTTCATCATCGTGGATTTGCCAGCGCCGTTCTCACCGACCAGCGCCATCACGCGGCCAGCGTACACATTCAGTGAAGCGCCGGAGAGGGCTTTTACGCCCGGGAAGGATTTGTCGATCCCTTTGAGTTGCAGTAATGCGTCCATGATGGCCTCAGAAGGTGACGCCAGCACAGAGAATGATATTCGCATACGGGGAACACTCCCCGCTGCGAATCACCGCCTGGCTTTCTGCGGTTTGTCGTTTGAACTGCTCGTGTGTGGTGTAACGAATGTCAATGGTGTTTCCCTGGTGTTGCTGCAGTTGCTCCAGGTGACGGAGCAACGTTTCGTGGAGCTGCGGATTATGGGTTTTGATTTCCGCGGCGAGAATTGCCGTCTCAACCTGCATCTCTGATGTCACCACCTCCAGCACCTGCATAAAACCAGGCACTCCCTGGGTTAAAGCCATATCAATGCGCTGCGTGCTGTGAGGGATCGGCAGACCCGCATCACACACCACCAGCGTATCAGTATGCCCAAGGCGAGAAATGACCGAGGAGAGTTCAGCGTTGAGTACAGTACCTTTCTTCATGTTTTGCTCCACTAGCGAAACGTTTCGCTGGAGTAAGTTTACTCTGAAGAAAGCTCAGAAAACCACCATCAGGTTATAGAAATGTGATCGGCATCGAAACGTTTCGAGGTAGAGTGCAAAACCTTCTCTTTGGAGAAGGTTTTTAGTATTTGCTCCCTCTCCCCGTGGGAGAGGGTCGGGGAGAGGGCATCAGACCGCACCAGATAAAGACGTTAAATCTCAACCTGCGTCCCAAGCTCAATCACACGGTTTGGCGGGATCTCAAACTGATCTGGCGCACGGAGAGCGTTGCGTTGCAGCAGCAGGTAGAGCTTGCCACGCAGGCGCAGATACCACGGACGATCGTTGCCGATAATCAGCGACTCATGCGACATGAAGAACGAGGTTTCCATCATCCGGCAGCTTAAACCTTCCAGACCACAGCGATGGAACACTTCTTCCACGTTCGGCGTTTCACGCCAGCCGTAGCTTGCGACCACTCGCCAGAATGACGGCGACAGCTGTTCAATCTGCACACGACGCACGTTGTGAACGTATGGTGCATCTTCAGTTCGCAGCGTCAGCAGGATCACACGCTCATGCAGCACTTTGTTGTGCTTGAGATTATGCAGCATCGCAAAGGGAATGACGTTCAGGGCGCGAGACATATACACCGCAGTGCCAGGCACGCGAACAGGTGGCGATTTCTCAAGGGAAGCAATCATCGCTTCAAGCGAGTTACCATGCTCATGCATGCGACGCAGCAGGCGGAAACGCTCGCTCTTCCAGGTGGTCATCACCATGAACATCACCAGGCCGAGGGTCAGCGGCAGCCAGCCACCGGACATCAGTTTGTCGAGGTTCGCCGAGAACAGCGGCACGTCAATACACAGGAACGCAATCAGAATCAGGCCGACGAAGTACTTGTTCCAGTGCCAGTTTCGGTAAGCCACGGTCGTGGAGAGAATCGAGGTCAGTACCATGGTACCGGTGACAGCGATACCGTATGCCGCCGCCAGGTTGCTGGAGTGCTCGAAGCTCACGATAACCAGCACCACCGAGACATACAGCAGCCAGTTAATGAACGGGATATAAATTTGCCCGGACTCCATTTCTGAAGTGTGGATGATGCGCATCGGCGAGAGATAACCCAAACGCACGGCCTGACGGGTTAATGAGAACACGCCAGAAATCACCGCCTGAGAGGCGATGACGGTCGCCAGGGTGGCGATAATCAGCATCGGGATCAGCGCCCACTCAGGAGCCAGCAGGAAGAACGGGTTTTTTATCGCTTCCGGGTGTTTCAGCAGTAGCGCGCCCTGACCGAAGTAGTTCAGCACCAGCGAGGGCAGCACCACGCTAAACCAGGCGATACGAATGGGCAGTTTGCCGAAGTGCCCCATATCCGCATACAGCGCCTCAACACCGGTAATGGAAAGCACCACTGCACCCAGCGCCACAAACGACACGGTTTTGTATTCAAGGAAGAAATGGACGGCCCAATAAGGATTCAGAGCCTGCAACACTTCCGGGTTCGCAATGATGCTGCGTGCACCCAGCACAGCCAGCAGCAGGAACCAGATAAGCATGATCGGCGCGAACAGTTTCCCCACCAGCGCAGTCCCGTGCTTCTGGATCATGAACAGCAGGGTTAATACGGCGATAGAAATGGGGACTATCCAGCTATCAAGCTGAGGGGCGATGATTTCAAGCCCTTCAATAGCCGACATCACCGAGATGGCCGGGGTTATCACCACCTCGCCATAGAAGAAGCTGCCGCCAATAAGGCCGAGGATCACCAGCACAGACGTCATTCTTGCCGAGGTATTTCGCCCGGCCAATGACATCAACGTCAAAATACCGCCTTCACCGGCGTTATCTGCGCGCATCACGAAGGTGATGTATTTCAGGGAAACTGTAAAAATCAGCAGCCAGAAAATCAGCGACAGGAAGCCGAACACGGCATCACGTTCTACACCAAATCCAAACTGGCCTGAGAGACATTCTCTCAATGTATAAAGTGGGCTGGTACCGATATCACCGTAGACCACGCCGATTGCCGCCAGCGTGATGGCCGGCAATGAATGCTTATTATCAGTGCTCATAGACTCGTCTTTCGTTTATAAGACAAATGTGTACCCTGATCCCTGGCTCACAAAAGGCGCACAGTATGCACGATTAATCACAAAATCGTACTCCAAATTGACCCCACGTTATCCCTGCTCAAAGAAAAAACTGCGGTTTTTCCCACGATGACCCATTGCCCACAACCCGCTATAATCGCCTGATAGCTGGATAATTAGCGGAAGGATACCCCTCTATTATGGCGCAATCACACTTATTAGCAGAAAGAATTTCCCGCCTCAGTGGAGCCCTCGAAAAAGGGCTTTTTGAGCGCAGTCACGCCATCCGGTTGTGCCTGTTAGCCGCACTGAGCGGCGAAAGTGTCTTTCTGCTGGGGCCGCCCGGCATTGCCAAAAGCCTGATCGCCCGCCGCCTTAAATTCGCCTTCCAACACGCTCGCGCCTTTGAATACCTGATGACCCGTTTCTCCACACCCGAAGAGGTGTTTGGCCCGTTATCCATTCAGGCGTTGAAAGATGAAGGTCGCTATGAGCGCTTAACCACAGGCTATCTGCCAGAAGCTGAAATCGTGTTTCTGGATGAGATCTGGAAAGCGGGTCCGGCAATCCTGAACACCCTGCTCACCGCCATAAACGAACGCAGTTTCCGAAACGGCGCCAGCGAAGAAAAAATCCCGATGCGCCTGCTAGTAGCGGCCTCCAACGAATTGCCAGAAGCAGACAGCAGCCTGGAAGCGCTTTATGACCGCATGCTGATTCGCCTGTGGCTGGACAAGGTACAGGACAAAGGCAACTTCCGCTCGCTGCTGATAAACCAGCAGGATGAAAGCATTAACCCCGTGCCTGAAAGCCTTCAGGTCACAGACGAAGAATTCATCCAGTGGCAGAAGGACATCGGCAACGTTAAGCTGCCCGACGCTATTTTTGAACTGGTCTATCACCTGCGTCAGCAGCTGGATACTCTGCCAAACGCGCCTTATGTTTCTGACAGACGCTGGAAAAAAGCGATCCGCCTACTGCAGGCCTGTGCCTTTTTCAGTGGCCGCGAGGCGATCGCGCCCATTGATTTGATCCTGCTGAAAGATTGCCTGTGGCACGATGCGGAAAGCCGCCAGCTCATGAAACAGCAACTGGATAATTTGATGACCGGGCACGCCTGGCAACAGCAGGCCATGTTGCTCAAACTCGGAGCTATTACCCAACGGCGTTTGCAAATCCAGCAACAGCAGAGTGACAAAACAGCGCTGAAAGTCACTCGCCTGGGCGGCATGTTCAGCCGCAAACCGCACTATGAGCTGCCTGGTGATTTGCAGGACGCAACGCTCACGCTGTTACTTCAGCAGCCGCTGAAACTGCACGATATGAATGTGGTGCACATCACCGTCGAGCGTCAGGCGCTAGCTCATTGGCTGGAAAAAGGCGGTGAGATCCGCGGCAAGCTCAACGGCATTGGTTTCGCTCAGGTGTTGAATATGGAAGTCGACACCAGCCTGCATCTGCTGCTGCGTGACGTCAGCCTGCAGGGTTCGCGGCTTGCGCTCCCTGGAACCAGCACTCCGGAGAACATGCCGGGTGAAATAAAACAACAACTGGATACACTGGACGACGAATGGCATCAGCAGCACACCCGCTTTAGCGAACAGCAAAAATGCCTGTTCGTTCACGGCGAGTGGCTGGGCAGAATTGAGGCAAGCCTTCAGGATGTCGGCGATCAGATCAAACAGGCTCGCCAGTAATGCTCACCCTCGACACACTGAACGTGATGCTGGCCGTCAGCGAAGAAAGCATGATCGAAGAGATGATCATCGCCCTGCTGGCTGCCCCTCAGTTGGCGATTTTTTTTGAGAAGTTTCCACGGCTGAAAAATGCCCTGACCGAAGATATCCCCCGTTGGCGGGAGTCACTGAAAAGTCGACTGAAGGAAACGCATATTCCTCAGGAACTGAGTGACGAGGTGATGTGCTATCAGCAAAGCCAGACGCTTTCTACGGCGCAATTTATTGTGCAGCTCCCGCAAATCCTCGCCCTTTTACACAAGCTCCAGTCGCCGTTTGCCGCTCAGGCACAACAGCTGGTGGACAATAACGCCACGTTCACCTCAGCGCTACATACACTGTTTTTGCAGCGTTGGCGGCTCAGCCTGGTCGTTCAGGCGACAACACTCAACCAGCAACTACTGGAAGACGAGCGTGAACAACTGCTCAGCGAAGTGCAGGAAAAGATGACCCTCAGCGGACAACTCGAGCCGATTTTAGTTGAAAATGATGCCGCAGCAGGCCGCCTGTGGGACATGAGCGAAGGGCAACTGAAGCGCGGCGACTGGCAGCTGATTGTCCGATACGGTGATTTTCTGACGGAACAGCCGGAGCTGATGCGCCTGGCCGAACAACTGGGCCGTTCGCGCGAAGCCAAATCCGTGCCACGCAAAGATGCGCCAATGGAAACGTTTCGTACACTCGTGCGTGAACCAGCCACAGTGCCGGAACAGGTTGATGGTTTGCAGCAGAGCGACGATATCCTGCGCCTGCTTCCACCCGAACTGGCAACGCTTGGGATAACCGAACTGGAATACGAGTTTTACCGGCGGCTGGTGGAGAAGCAATTGCTCACTTACCGTCTGCACGGTGACGCCTGGCGAGAGAAAATCAGCGAGCGTCCTGTTGTTCATCAGGACTTTGATGAGCAGCCGCGCGGGCCATTTATTGTTTGCGTGGATACCTCAGGTTCAATGGGAGGCTTTAACGAACAATGTGCAAAAGCCTTCTGTCTGGCATTGATGCGCGTGGCGCTGGCGGACAATCGCCGCTGCTACATCATGCTGTTTTCCAGTGAAGTGGTGCGCTACGAACTGACCGGGCCGCAGGGGCTGGAACAGGCGATTCGCTTTCTGAGCCAGCGCTTTCGCGGCGGCACGGATATCGCCAGCTGCTTCCGCGCGATTATCGAACGGATGCAGGGTCCGGAATGGACGGATGCCGATGCGGTGGTGATTTCAGACTTTATCGCCCAGCGATTACCGGACGACGTGGTGAATAAGGTGAGCGAATTGCAGCGTGTGCATCAACATCGCTTTCATGCCGTCGCGATGTCACAACATGGAAAACCCGGCATCATGCGCATCTTTGATCACATCTGGCGCTTTGATACCGGGTTACGGAGCCGCCTGCTGCGGCGCTGGCAACGCTAATTAAAGAAGAGAACCCACGCTTTCACGAACCTGCTGCGGCCACACACCACACTGCACCTGGCCGATGTGCGGCAGTTGCAGCAGCAGCATGGTCAAACGAGACTGGCCAATCCCCCCGCCGACGGTCTGCGGCATCTCACCGCGAAGCAGCGCCTGGTGCCACTCTAACTGCAGGCGATCGTCATCCCCAGTAAGTGCTAACTGACGTTTCAGCGCTTCGGCATCCACACGAATCCCCATCGAGGAAAGCTCAAACGCATCTTCCAGTACCGGGTTCCACACCAGAATATCGCCATTCAGACCAGCCAAACCGGTTTCACCTTGGGTGCTCCAGTCATCATAATCCGGGGCGCGGACGTCGTGACGCTGACCGTCAGACAAGTTGCCGCCGATGCCAATCAGGAAAACAGCACCCAGCTCTTTCGCAATGGCGCGTTCACGCCCTTTGGCATCCAGACCCGGGTAACGGCTCAGTAATTCCTGGCTGTGCACAAAGTGGATCTGCTCTGGCAGGAACGGTACCAGACCAAACTCTTTGCTCACCGCGGCTTCCGTCGCTTTGATCCCAGCGTAAATCGCTTCTACTGTTGCTTTCAGCGTGCCGGTATGACGTTCACCGTCGCCCATTACGCGTTCCCAGTCCCACTGGTCAACATAGACTGAATGGATGGGGGTAAGACGGTCTTCATCGGGGCGAAGGGCTTTCATGTGCGTGTAGAGCCCTTCGCCCGCGCTGAAGTCGTGTTGGCCGAGCGTCTGACGTTTCCATTTCGCGAGGGAATGCACCACCTCGAACTGGGCGTCAGGCAAGGTTTTCACTTTTACCTGTACCGCTTTCTCGCAACCAGACAGGTTGTCCTGGGTACCATCTCCCACCCGACTTAAGATCGGTGCCTGAACTTCAATGAGTCCAAGTCTGTCTTCGAGCTCACGTGAAAAATGGGACTTAACGAAACTGATCTGGCGTTGTTTTGCGATGTAAGCGGTTTTCATTTTTATACTCTCCTGCGTCCTGTGCCTTTGATTAAGCAACAGAAAGCAGGCGTAATTCAATAATCATCAATCAAAAAGCCACCTTCGATTTTGATTCGCTAAAATCAGGCGCTAAAATAGAAGGAATCATCAATTATCATAAGAATATCCTATGGAAAATTATCAGATCGACAATCTGGATCGCGGCATCCTTGAAGCCCTGATGGCCAATGCGCGCACAGCCTATGCAGAACTCGCCAAGCAATTTGGCGTAAGCCCGGGCACCATTCACGTCCGCGTAGAGAAAATGAAGCAGGCGGGCATCATTACCGGGGCGCGTATTGACGTGAACCCGAAGCAGCTCGGTTACGACGTTTGTTGCTTTATTGGCATCATCCTCAAAAGCGCCAAGGACTACCCCTCAGCGCTTGCACGGCTCGAAAGCCTGGATGAGGTCACGGAGGCGTATTACACCACCGGCCACTACAGCATCTTTATTAAAGTGATGTGTCGCTCGATCGACGCCCTTCAGCAGGTACTTATCAACAAGATCCAAACAATCGATGAAATTCAGTCCACCGAGACGCTCATCTCCCTGCAGAACCCGATCATGCGTACCATTCGCCCATGATCGGGCTTTTTAATCCCACATCTTTCCACAGGTAGATCCCAGCTCACACACAGCGTACAATGTGCCACTCAGGAATAATGGGTGGACTTTCATGGCAGACATTACACTTATCAGTGGCAGTACGCTCGGCGGTGCCGAATACGTTGCGGAACATCTGGCTGAAAAGCTGGAAGACGCCGGTTTCTCCACTGAAACGCTGCACGGCCCTCTGCTTGAGGAGCTGAATGCAAGGGGTGTCTGGCTGGTGGTGAGCTCCACGCACGGTGCGGGAGATATTCCCGATAACCTTCTTCCTTTATATGAAGCATTGCAGGAACAGAAACCAGATCTCTCCGCCGTACGTTTTGGTTCTGTCGGTATCGGCAGCCGTGAGTACGACACCTTTTGTGGGGCGATCGATAAAATCGATGCCGCTTTGATCGCCTGTGGCGCGAAGCAGGTGGGTGAAACACTGAAGATCAACATCCTTGATCATGACATTCCGGAAGATCCGGCCGAGATTTGGCTCGATGAATGGAAGAATGTGATCGGAGAATTGTAAAGATCGCGTTTTTTTGTGTGGATAACTCTGGTTAAAAGCACTGATCAACCGGTAGTTATCCAAAGTATAAGGTTTGGCTAGTTTTCGCCCTGTGCATAACCCTTCATTTTGATCCCAGCTTATACGGACCAGGATCACCGATCATTCACAGCCAGTGATCCTTCTTAAGCGTTTGATCTAAAAAGCCGGATCCACCTTATCCACAGAAGGTGGCGATCCTAATAAGAGATCATAGTAAAACAGATCTCTAAATAAAAAGATCTTCTTTTAATTACCCAGGATCCCGGGTGCTTTCTCCGACACGCAAAGTTGAGTAGAATCCACGGCCCGGGCTTCAATCACTTTTCAAACCGCTTAAATGCGAGGCAGAACACCATGTTTTATCAGGATCCTTTTGACGTCATCATCATTGGCGGGGGTCATGCAGGTACTGAGGCCGCGATGGCCGCAGCACGTATGGGTCAGCAAACCCTGCTGTTGACACACAATATCGACACGCTGGGGCAGATGAGCTGCAACCCGGCTATTGGCGGCATTGGGAAAGGACACCTGGTAAAAGAAGTGGATGCGCTTGGCGGCTTAATGGCCACGGCAATCGATCAGGCCGGTATCCAGTTTAGGATACTAAACGCCAGCAAAGGTCCTGCCGTTCGTGCCACCCGTGCTCAGGCCGATCGCGTGTTGTATCGTCAGGCGGTACGCACTGCGCTGGAAAACCAGCCTAACCTGATGATCTTCCAGCAGGCTGTCGAAGATCTGATTGTGGAAAACGATCAGGTTGTCGGTGCCGTGACCCAGATGGGTCTGAAGTTCCGTGCGAAAGCCGTGGTGCTGACTGTCGGCACTTTCCTTGACGGAAAAATTCATATTGGACTGGATAACTACAGCGGTGGCCGTGCTGGCGATCCGCCTTCCATTCCACTGTCTCGCCGTTTGCGTGAGTTGCCGCTACGCGTTAGCCGCTTAAAAACAGGGACGCCGCCGCGTATTGATGTGCGCACCATCGATTTCAGTGTGTTGGCTCAACAGCATGGCGATAACCCGATGCCGGTGTTCTCGTTCATGGGCAATGTTGCGCAACATCCTCGCCAGGTTCCGTGCTATATCACGCATACCAACGAGAAAACGCACGACGTTATTCGCAATAACCTCGATCGCAGCCCGATGTATGCTGGCGTGATTGAAGGGATTGGTCCGCGTTACTGCCCGTCGATTGAAGACAAGGTGATGCGTTTTGCCGATCGTAACCAGCACCAGATTTTCCTTGAGCCAGAAGGCCTGACGTCTAACGAAATCTACCCGAACGGGATTTCCACCAGCCTGCCGTTTGACGTGCAGATGCAGATCGTTCGTTCAATGGAAGGGATGGAAAACGCGAAGATCGTCCGTCCAGGCTACGCTATTGAGTACGACTTCTTCGATCCACGCGATCTGAAACCGACGCTGGAGAGTAAATTCATTCAGGGTCTGTTCTTTGCCGGGCAGATTAACGGCACCACTGGTTACGAAGAAGCTGCTGCACAAGGCTTGCTGGCGGGTCTTAATGCCGCTCGTTTCTCTGCTGACAAAGAAGGTTGGGCGCCACGCCGCGATCAGGCTTACCTTGGCGTGCTGGTCGACGACCTGTGCACACTGGGCACCAAAGAACCGTACCGCATGTTTACCTCTCGCGCGGAATATCGCTTGATGCTGCGTGAAGACAACGCCGATTTACGTCTGACAGAACAAGGCCGCGAGCTGGGTCTGGTTGATGACGAACGTTGGGCGCGTTTCAACGAGAAACTGGAAAGCATCGAACGTGAGCGTCAGCGCCTGAAATCCACCTGGGTGACGCCAACCTCTGAAGCTGCGGCTGAAGTGAATGCTCAATTGAGCGCACCGCTTTCTCGCGAAGCCAGTGGGGAAGATTTGCTGCGTCGTCCGGGCGTAACCTACGAGCAACTGGTTCAGTTGACGCCGTTTGCCCCGGGTCTTGAAGATCCACAGGCTGCTGAGCAAGTGGAGATTCAGGTTAAGTACGAAGGTTACATCGCGCGTCAGCAGGATGAGATTGATCGTCACCAGCGCAATGAGAATACGCTTCTGCCGGCCACGCTGGATTACCGTCAGGTTTCCGGCCTGTCCAATGAAGTTATCGCCAAGCTCAACGATCATAAACCGTCCTCCATCGGTCAGGCATCACGTATTTCCGGCGTTACGCCTGCAGCCATTTCGATTCTGTTGGTCTGGCTGAAGAAGCAGGGCATGCTGCGTCGCAGTGCTTAACATATTTCGTTGTATTCTGGCGGGGGCGCGTTGCTAACCCGCCCTACAGATTAGTAGGCCCGATCAGCGTAAGCGCCATCGGGCAAAATATTCAGGCAGGGATCTCTCAGTGCTTAACAAACTTTCTCGTCTGCTCGCTGAAGCAGGCATTTCGTTGTCCGCAAACCAGCAGCAACAGCTGGTGGCCTACGTCGAACTGCTCCACAAATGGAACAAAGCGTACAACCTGACTTCTGTACGCGATCCGAACGAGATGTTGGTGCGTCATATTCTCGACAGTATCATCGTCGCCCCTCATCTGAAGGGCTGCCGCTTTATTGATGTGGGCACAGGCCCAGGCCTGCCAGGTATTCCGCTGGCCATTGTTCTGCCGGAGGCGCATTTCACGCTGCTGGACAGCCTTGGTAAGCGCGTACGTTTCCTGCGTCAGGTTCAGCATGAGTTGAAACTCGACAACGTAGAGCCAGTGCAGAGCCGCGTTGAAGAATTTCCGGCTGAGCCGCCGTTTGACGGGGTGATCAGTCGGGCGTTTGCCTCGCTCAATGACATGGTGAGCTGGTGTCATCACTTACCGGGCGAGCAGGGGCGTTTTTATGCGTTGAAAGGGTTGGTGCCTGATGATGAAATCGGTCAGCTGCCGGCAGGGTTTACGGTAGAAGATATCGTAAAACTCCAGGTTCCACAGCTTGATGGCGAGCGCCATTTGGTTACGATTAAGCCAACTACAATTTAATTTTTATCAAAAAATGTGAACTTTAATCGTACAGGTAAGTGTTAAATTTGTACGGGGAAAGCAGTGATACGTTCAGTTACATTTAACGAGTCGGTCACTGCTTTTTTGCTTTTTGTTAACCCTGGAGGGTTTGGTTAACCCTAAAAATAGTCAGCACCGAAAATATCAGGCTGCTAAAAGTCGGCAAACTGAATCGTTGTCTCATGTTAAATTTTTATTATGAATGTCAATGAATGGTTTTCGGTCTGTATAGGGCTGTTTTAAAAAGAGTCAGGATAATTTGTTTTGTATTTCAAAAAGATGACTTACAGGAATTTTTTCTGTGCGCATTTTCTATTACGGTGAAAATGTTTTTTTTGTGATCGAATGCACGCTTTGGTGTGAGGTTTTTCGCGTCATTTGCAGTTTTAATCGATTGTTCACCGTTTAATGAAAAATTGAAAAAGAGTCGCGTCGAAAAAAATTTAAACATTTATTCACCTTTTCGCTACTTATTGTTTGAATTCACGGGGCGTCACCGTATAATTTGTCCGCTTTTTGAAGCTTGACTCAGAGCCTCAAAGGACGTTTTATACGACACGCGGCATACCTCGAAGGGAGCAGGAGTAAAAACGTGATGTCTGTGTCGCTCTTGAGTAGAAACGTTGCTCGTAAGCTTCTGTTCATTCAGCTTCTGGCAGTAATGGCAAGTGGATTGCTGTTTAGCCTCAAAGACCCCTTCTGGGGCATCTCCGCCGCATGCGGAGGTTTGGCGGTTGTCGTGCCAAACGCATTGTTTATGATTTTTGCCTGGCGTCATCAGGCGCATACACCTGCCAAAGGCCGCGTGGCCTGGTCTTTCGCCTTCGGCGAAGTGTTCAAGGTGTTGCTGACCTTTGCCCTCCTGGTGGTGGCGCTGGCGGTCTTTAAGGTGGTATTTTTGCCGCTGATAGTGACGTGGGTTTTGGTGCTGGTGGTACAAATTCTGGCTCCAGCTGTAATCAACAACAAAGGGTAAAAGGCATCATGGCTTCAGAAAATATGACGCCGCAGGAATACATAGGTCACCATCTGAATAACCTTCAGATGGACCTGCGTACTTTCTCGCTGGTGGATCCGCATAACCCCCCGGCCACCTTCTGGACGATCAACATTGACTCCATGTTCTTCTCGGTGGTGCTGGGTCTGTTGTTCCTTGCCATGTTCCGCAGCGTTGCGAAAAAAGCGACCAGCGGCGTACCAGGGAAATTCCAGACGGCTATCGAAATGGTCATCGGCTTCGTCCATGGCAGTGTCAAAGACATGTACCACGGCAAGAGCAAGCTGATTGCGCCACTGGCACTGACCGTCTTCGTCTGGGTCTTCCTGATGAACCTGATGGACCTGCTGCCAATCGACCTGATTCCGTGGTTTGGCGAGAATGTTCTTGGCTTGCCTGCTCTGCGCGTGGTGCCGTCTGCGGACGTGAACATCACCCTCTCTATGGCGCTGGGCGTATTTATCCTGATTCTTTTCTACAGCATCAAAATGAAAGGCGTTGGCGGCTTTGTTAAAGAGCTTACCCTGCAGCCGTTCAATCACTGGGCGTTCATTCCGGTCAACCTGATCCTGGAAGGCGTCAGCCTGCTGTCCAAACCGGTTTCTCTTGGTCTGCGACTGTTCGGCAACATGTACGCAGGTGAGCTGATTTTCATTCTGATCGCGGGCCTTCTGCCGTGGTGGTCACAGTGGCTTCTTAATGTGCCTTGGGCCATTTTCCACATCCTGATTATCACGCTGCAAGCCTTTATTTTCATGGTTCTGACGATCGTCTATCTGTCGATGGCATCTGAAGAGCACTGATTTTTTACCAACACTACTACGTTTTAACTGAAACAAACTGGAGACTGTCATGGAAAACCTGAATATGGATCTGCTGTACATGGCTGCCGCTGTGATGATGGGTCTGGCGGCAATCGGTGCTGCGATCGGTATCGGCATCCTCGGGGGGAAATTCCTGGAAGGCGCAGCGCGTCAGCCGGATCTGATTCCTCTGCTGCGTACTCAGTTCTTTATCGTTATGGGTCTGGTGGATGCTATCCCAATGATCGCGGTAGGTCTGGGTCTGTACGTGATGTTTGCTGTCGCGTAGTAAGTCGCCGTTAATTTTTTAAGAGGTATTGTGCTGTGAACATGAACGCAACAATCCTCGGCCAGGCCATCGCGTTTATTCTCTTTGTCTGGTTCTGCATGAAGTACGTATGGCCGCCATTAATGGCAGCCATCGAAAAACGTCAGAAAGAAATTTCCGACGGTCTGGCTTCCGCAGAACGCGCTAAGAAAGATTTGGACCTTGCACAGGCCAACGCGACCGACCAGCTGAAAAAAGCGAAAGCAGAAGCCCAGGTGATTATTGAACAGGCTAACAAACGCCGTTCTCAGATCATGGACGAAGCGAAAGCTGAAGCAGAACAGGAACGTAGCAAAATCGTTGCCCAGGCGCAGGCTGAGATCGACGCCGAGCGCAAACGTGCTCGCGAAGAACTTCGCAAGCAGGTCGCGATTCTGGCTGTTGCTGGTGCCGAGAAGATCATCGAACGTTCCGTGGATGAAGCTGCTAACAGCGACATCGTGGATAAACTTGTCGCTGAACTGTAAGGAGGGAGGGGCTGATGTCTGAATTTGTAACGGTAGCTCGCCCCTACGCCAAAGCAGCTTTTGACTTTGCGGTCGAAAACCAAAGCGTAGACAGCTGGCAGAATATGCTGGGGTTTGCCGCCGAGGTCACGAAAAACGACCAAATCGCGGAGTTACTTTCTGGCGCTCTGGCGCCGGAAACGCTCGCAGATGCGTTTATCGCTATTTGCGGTGAGCAGCTCGACGCTAACGGCCAGAACCTGATTCGGGTGATGGCGGAAAACGGTCGTCTGAAAGCGCTCCCGGATGTTCTTGAGCAGTTCGCGCATTTACGCGCGCTGAGTGAAGCTACCGCTGAAGTCGAAGTGACTTCTGCCTCCGCCCTCAGTGACGAACAGCTTGCGAAAATCACCGCCGCGATGGAAAAACGTCTGTCACGCAAAGTTAAGCTGAATTGCAAAATCGATAAGTCTGTAATGGCAGGTGTCATCATCCGTTCGGGTGATACAGTGATTGATGGTAGCGTACGCGGCCGTCTTGATCGCCTTGCAGACGTCTTGCAGTCTTAAGGGGACTGGAGCATGCAACTGAATTCCACCGAAATCAGCGAACTGATCAAGCAGCGCATTGCTCAGTTCAATGTTGTGAGTGAAGCTCACAACGAAGGTACTATTGTTTCTGTAAGTGACGGTGTTATCCGCATCCACGGCCTGGCCGACTGTATGCAGGGTGAAATGATTTCCCTTCCGGGTAACCGTTACGCTATCGCACTGAACCTGGAGCGCGACTCCGTCGGTGCTGTTGTGATGGGCCCGTACGCTGACCTTGCCGAAGGCATGAAAGTGAAGTGTACGGGTCGTATTCTTGAAGTGCCAGTCGGCCGTGGCCTGCTGGGCCGCGTGGTGAACACCCTGGGTGCGCCAATCGACGGTAAAGGTCCGCTTGAACACGATGGCTTCTCGCCAATCGAAGTGATTGCACCGGGCGTTATCGATCGTCAGTCCGTAGACCAGCCTGTTCAGACCGGTTATAAGTCTGTTGATGCCATGATCCCAATCGGCCGTGGCCAGCGAGAGCTGATCATCGGTGACCGTCAGACCGGTAAAACCGCGATGGCAATCGATGCGATCATCAACCAGCGCGACTCCGGCATCAAATGTGTGTACGTGGCTATCGGCCAGAAAGCGTCCACCATTTCCAACGTGGTTCGTAAACTGGAAGAGCACAACGCCCTGGCTAACACCATCGTTGTTGTGGCAACCGCTTCTGAATCTGCTGCACTGCAATACCTGGCGCCCTATGCCGGTTGTGCAATGGGTGAATACTTCCGTGACCGCGGTGAAGATGCGCTGATCGTTTACGATGACCTGTCCAAACAGGCTGTTGCTTACCGTCAGGTTTCCCTGCTGCTCCGTCGTCCACCAGGACGTGAAGCCTTCCCGGGCGACGTGTTCTACCTCCACTCCCGTCTGCTGGAGCGCGCATCCCGCGTTAACGCGGAATACGTTGAGAACTTCACTAAAGGTGAAGTGAAAGGTAAAACCGGCTCCCTGACTGCGCTGCCGATTATCGAAACGCAGGCAGGCGACGTTTCCGCGTTCGTTCCGACCAACGTCATTTCCATTACCGATGGTCAGATCTTCCTGGAAACCAACCTGTTCAACTCCGGTATTCGTCCGGCGGTTAACCCGGGTATCTCCGTATCCCGTGTGGGTGGTGCTGCTCAGACCAAAATCATCAAGAAACTGTCCGGTGGTATTCGTACCGCGCTGGCACAGTATCGTGAACTGGCGGCATTCTCTCAGTTTGCATCCGATCTGGACGAAGCAACCCGTAAACAGCTGAGCCACGGTCAGAAAGTGACCGAGCTTCTGAAGCAGAAACAGTATGCCCCTATGTCTGTAGCACAGCAGGGTCTGGTTCTGTTCGCGGCTGAACGCGGTTACCTCGAAGATGTGGAACTGGCGAAAATCGGTAGCTTCGAAGCCGCTCTGCTGGCTTACGTCGACCGTGACCATGCTCCGCTGATGCAAGAAATCAACCAGACTGGTAACTATAACGACGAAATCGAAGGCAAGCTGAAAGGCATCCTCGATTCCTTCAAAGCAACCCAGTCCTGGTAACGTCTGGCGGCTTGTCTTAGGGCAGGCCGCAAGGCATTGAGGAGAAGCTCATGGCCGGCGCAAAAGAGATACGTAGTAAGATCGCAAGCGTCCAGAACACGCAGAAGATCACTAAAGCGATGGAAATGGTCGCCGCGTCCAAAATGCGTAAATCGCAGGAACGCATGGCAGCCAGCCGTCCTTATGCTGATACCATGCGCAAAGTGATTGGTCACCTTGCCACCGGTAATCTGGAATATAAGCACCCATACCTGGAAGAACGCGACGTTAAGCGCGTGGGCTACCTGGTGGTGTCCACTGACCGTGGTCTGTGCGGCGGTTTGAACATTAACCTGTTCAAAAAAGTGCTGGCAGATATGAAAGCATGGTCCGATAAAGGCGTTCAGAGCGAACTCGCGATGATCGGCTCCAAGGGCGTGTCTTTCTTTAATTCCGTTGGCGGTAACGTGGTTGCTCAGGTCACAGGCATGGGGGATAACCCTTCCCTGTCTGAACTGATCGGCCCGGTAAAAGTGATGTTGCAGGCCTATGATGAAGGCCGTCTGGACAAGCTTTACGTTGTCAGCAACAAATTTATTAACACCATGTCTCAGGTTCCGACCATTACTCAGCTGCTGCCGCTGCCGGCATCAGAAGACGAGGAACTGAAGCGTAAATCCTGGGATTACCTGTACGAACCTGATCCGAAGGCGCTGCTGGACACCCTGCTGCGTCGTTATGTCGAGTCTCAGGTTTATCAGGGCGTGGTAGAAAACCTGGCCAGCGAGCAGGCCGCACGTATGGTGGCGATGAAAGCCGCGACCGACAATGGCGGCAGCCTGATTAAAGAGCTGCAGTTGGTATACAACAAAGCTCGTCAGGCCAGCATTACTCAGGAACTCACCGAAATCGTCGGTGGTGCATCCGCGGTATAACCAGGTTAATTCGTAGAGGATTCAAGATGGCTACTGGAAAAATTGTCCAGGTAATCGGCGCCGTGGTTGACGTCGAATTCCCTCAGGATGCCGTACCGCGCGTGTACGATGCTCTTGAGGTACAAAATGGTAACGAGAGCCTGGTGCTGGAAGTTCAGCAGCAGCTCGGTGGTGGTATCGTTCGTACCATCGCAATGGGTTCTTCCGACGGTCTGCGTCGTGGTCTGGAAGTGAAAGACCTCGCTCACCCGATCGAAGTCCCGGTAGGTAAAGCAACGCTCGGTCGTATCATGAACGTCCTGGGCCAGCCTATCGATATGAAAGGCGACATCGGTGAAGAAGAGCGTTGGGCTATCCACCGCGCGGCACCTTCCTACGAAGAGCTCTCAAGCTCTCAGGAACTGCTGGAAACCGGTATCAAAGTAATGGACCTGATTTGCCCGTTCGCTAAGGGTGGTAAAGTCGGTCTGTTCGGTGGTGCGGGTGTAGGTAAAACCGTAAACATGATGGAGCTTATCCGTAACATCGCGATCGAGCACTCCGGTTACTCTGTGTTTGCGGGCGTGGGTGAACGTACTCGTGAGGGTAACGACTTCTACCACGAAATGACCGACTCCAACGTTCTGGATAAAGTATCCCTGGTTTACGGCCAGATGAACGAGCCACCAGGAAACCGTCTGCGCGTAGCGCTGACCGGCCTGACCATGGCTGAGAAATTCCGTGATGAAGGTCGTGACGTCCTGCTGTTCGTCGACAACATCTACCGTTATACCCTGGCCGGTACTGAAGTCTCCGCACTGCTGGGTCGTATGCCTTCAGCGGTAGGTTATCAGCCGACCCTGGCGGAAGAGATGGGGGTTCTGCAGGAACGTATCACCTCCACCAAAACCGGTTCTATCACCTCCGTTCAGGCGGTATACGTACCAGCGGATGACTTGACTGACCCATCCCCAGCCACCACCTTTGCTCACTTAGATGCAACCGTGGTACTGAGCCGTCAGATCGCGTCTCTGGGTATCTACCCGGCCGTTGACCCGCTGGATTCCACCAGCCGTCAGCTGGACCCACTGGTGGTTGGTCAGGAACACTACGACACCGCGCGTGGCGTTCAGTCCATCCTGCAGCGTTACCAGGAACTGAAAGACATCATCGCGATCCTGGGTATGGACGAACTGTCCGAAGAAGACAAACTGGTGGTAGCACGTGCGCGTAAAATTCAGCGCTTCCTGTCCCAGCCATTCTTCGTAGCAGAAGTCTTTACCGGTTCCCCAGGTAAATTCGTCTCGCTGAAAGACACCATCCGTGGCTTTAAAGGCATCATGGACGGCGAATACGACCACCTGCCGGAGCAGGCGTTCTATATGGTTGGCACCATCGACGAAGCTGTTGAGAAAGCCAAAAAACTTTAACGCCTTAATCGGAGGGTGATATGGCAATGACTTACCACCTGGATGTCGTCAGCGCAGAGCAACAGATGTTCTCTGGTCTGGTCGAGAAAATTCAGGTAACGGGTAGCGAAGGTGAACTGGGGATTTACCCGGGTCACGCCCCGCTGCTCACCGCCATTAAGCCTGGTATGATTCGCATCGTGAAGCAGCACGGACACGAAGAGTTTATCTACCTGTCCGGCGGCGTTCTTGAAGTGCAGCCAGGTACGGTCACCGTACTGGTTGATACCGCGATTCGCGGTCAGGATCTCGACGAAGCGCGAGCCCTGGAAGCGAAACGTAAAGCGGAAGAGCACATTAAGAGCTCACACGGCGACGTGGATTACGCTCAGGCGTCCGCGGAACTGGCCAAAGCGATCGCCAAACTGCGCGTTATCGAGTTGACCAAAAAAGCGATGTAACACCGGCTTGAAAGCACAAAGGCCAGTCTGGTTTCCAGGCTGGCTTTTTTATTGGATGTAACCATTAAGTGTGAGTTATGTCACATAGATGTTGATCTGTACGAAAACCCGGCGTAGACTCTTTTTTGTGATCTAAATCACAAATTAATTGTGCTATGCAGGAATTACAATGAAACGCTTTCATAAAATCATCGCGCTGTTCAGCAACCTGAGCCTCTAAGCCTCTGTATTGCTAGACAAAAAGAATAAGAGAAGGTCGCCGAAAGGCGGCCTTTTTGTTTTCTGGCGTCCAGCCACTAGCTTGATTCAGGCTTCGAAAGAACAACGAAAGCAGAGACATAGGGGCTAAACTTCGGATTATGGGTCTTTTTTTCGAGACAAAGGGCGTTACGATCACCGAAAATACCCCAATAAATCCGTTTTTCACTTTCGTATTGACGGTTTTCTCTGCATTCCGTTTTATGATGAAAAATATGTAGAAATTTCAATGCGAAAGGTTTTAACTTCTCACTCAAACACCTGTCAGGATGCGTATGTCAAACAGTGCGATGAGCGTAGTAATCCTTGCCGCTGGCAAAGGTACTCGCATGTATTCCGATCTCCCAAAAGTGCTGCACACGTTGGCAGGCAAGCCGATGGTGCAACATGTTATTGATGCAGCTGATGATTTAGGCGCTTCGCAGGTTCACCTGGTTTATGGTCACGGCGGCGATTTACTGAAGCAGACCCTGACAGAAGGCAATCTGAACTGGGTCCTTCAGGCTGAACAGCTCGGTACGGGCCATGCTATGCAGCAGGCAGCTCCGTTCTTCGCCGACGATGAAGACATCATGATGCTGTACGGCGACGTACCGCTGATCTCCGTTGAAACGCTCGAACGCCTGCGTGCAGCCAAACCGCAGGGCGGTATCGGTTTGCTAACGGTTAAACTGGATGACCCGACCGGATATGGCCGTATCACCCGTGAAAACGGCAAAGTGACGGGCATCGTTGAGCATAAAGATGCGACTGACGAACAGCGCCAGATTCAGGAAATCAACACCGGTATCCTGATTGCTGGTGGAGCAGACCTGAAGCGCTGGCTCGGCAAGCTGGATAACAACAACGCGCAGGGCGAATTCTATATTACGGACATCATCGCGATGGCGTACCAGGAAGGGCGTGAGATTGCCGCCGTTCATCCGGATCGTCTGAGCGAAGTTGAAGGTGTGAACAACCGTCTTCAGCTTTCCCGTCTGGAGCGTGTGTATCAGAGCGAGCAAGCAGACAAACTGCTGCTGGCGGGCGTAATGCTGCGCGATCCAGCGCGTTTTGATTTGCGTGGTAACCTGACACACGGGCGTGACGTCGAAATTGATACTAACGTTATCGTTGAAGGTAACGTCACACTCGGCCACCGCGTAAAAATTGGTACTGGCTGTGTGATTAAAAACAGTGTGATTGGCGATGACTGCGAAATCAGCCCGTATTCCGTGGTGGAAGATGCTCATCTCGAAGCAGCCTGTACGATTGGACCGTTTGCTCGTCTGCGTCCTGGCGCTGAACTGCTGGAAGGCGCGCACGTCGGCAACTTCGTTGAGATGAAAAAAGCGCGTCTCGGTAAAGGTTCTAAAGCTGGCCATTTGAGCTATCTCGGTGATGCTGAAATTGGCGATAACGTGAATATCGGCGCAGGCACTATTACCTGCAACTACGATGGCGCGAACAAATTCAAAACCATCATTGGTGATGATGTGTTTGTTGGCTCGGATTCACAGCTGGTGGCACCGGTCACCATCGGTAAAGGCGTAACCATTGCTGCGGGCACAACGGTGACACGCAACGTTGCGGATAATGAACTGGTTTTAAGCCGTGTGCCGCAGGTTCATAAGCAGGGCTGGCAGCGTCCGGTGAAGAAGAAGTAAAAATGTGGCGGGTGGCGCTTCGCTGACCCGCCCTACAGATTTGTAGGCCTGATAAGGCGTAGCCGTCATCGGGCAAACAGGGTGAGGGGGTAACATAATCCTCCGCCCCAAATAGCACTACCCATAAAAATAACCCCACTCTCTACAAGGCTCGGGGCTCCGGAAAAAACCGGAAAACACAGGTCAGCGACAACGCATGGCATTATGCCAATTCAGGAAATCTAACTATGTGTGGAATTGTTGGCGCAGTCGCGCAGCGTGATATTGCTGAAATCCTTCTCGAAGGGCTTCGTCGTCTGGAATACCGTGGTTATGACTCTGCCGGTCTGGCGGTGGTCGACAACGAAGGGCACATGACCCGTCTGCGTCGCCTCGGTAAAGTACAAATGTTGTCCGCAGCGGCAGAGGAACAGCCTCTCCACGGCGGCACCGGTATTGCGCACACGCGCTGGGCAACCCATGGCGAGCCGTCTGAAGGTAACGCCCATCCTCATGTTTCCGACCACATTGTTGTGGTGCATAACGGCATCATCGAAAACCACGAACCGCTGCGCGAACTGCTGCAGTCCTGTGGTTATGTGTTTGCCTCCGAAACTGACACCGAAGTGATTGCTCACCTGGTTCACTGGGAGCTGGAGCAGGGTGGAACGCTGCGTGAAGCTGTACTGCGCGCGATCCCACAGCTGCGTGGCGCTTACGGAACCGTGGTGATGGACACCCGCCATCCGGACACCCTGCTGGCCGCTCGTTCAGGCAGCCCGTTGGTGATTGGTTTAGGGATGGGTGAAAACTTTATCGCTTCCGATCAGCTGGCATTGTTGCCCGTTACGCGTCGCTTTATCTTCCTGGAAGAGGGCGATATTGCTGAAGTGACTCGCCGCAGCGTGACCGTGTTTGCCAAATCCGGCGAACAGGTAAAACGCCCGGACATCGAATCGAATCTGCAGTATGACGCGGGTGACAAAGGCATCTACCGTCACTACATGCAGAAAGAGATCTACGAACAGCCGAATGCGATCAAAAACACCCTGAGCGGGCGTATCAGCCACGGCCTGGTCGATCTCAGCGAGCTTGGCGCGAACGCCAATGAAATGCTGTCAAAAGTTGAGCATATTCAGATTGTTGCCTGCGGGACGTCCTACAACTCCGGGATGGTTTCTCGTTACTGGTTTGAATCGCTGGCTGGCGTACCGTGCGATGTCGAAATCGCATCCGAATTCCGCTACCGCAAATCTGCCGTGCGTCGCAACAGCCTGATGATCACCCTTTCGCAGTCTGGCGAAACGGCAGATACGCTGGCGGCTCTGCGTTTGTCTAAAGAGCTCGGATACCTTGGATCACTGGCGATTTGTAACGTGCCGGGCTCCTCGCTGGTGCGTGAATCCGATCTGGCGCTGATGACCAAAGCAGGCACTGAAATCGGTGTCGCCTCAACCAAAGCGTTCACCACACAATTAACCGTGTTGCTGATGCTGGTGGCGAAACTGGCCAACCTGAAAGGTCAGGATGCGTCGATTGAGCAGGACATCGTTCACGGTCTGCAGGCTCTGCCAAATCGTATCGAGCAGATGCTCTCGCAGGATAAACGCATTGAAGCGCTGGCGGAGGATTTCTCCGACAAGCATCACGCGCTGTTCCTTGGCCGTGGCGATCAGTATCCGATTGCCCTTGAAGGCGCGCTGAAGCTCAAAGAGATCTCCTACATTCACGCGGAAGCGTATGCCGCAGGTGAACTCAAACATGGTCCACTGGCGTTGATTGATGCCGACATGCCGGTGATTGTGGTGGCGCCAAATAACGAGCTGTTAGAAAAACTGAAATCCAACATTGAAGAAGTCCGCGCCCGTGGCGGCGTGCTGTATGTCTTCGCCGATCAGGATGCCGGTTTTACCAGCAGCGACAACATGCACATCATTGAGATGCCGCATGTTGAGGAAGTCATCGCCCCAATCTTCTACACCGTGCCGCTGCAATTGCTGGCCTATCACGTCGCGCTGATTAAAGGCACTGACGTAGACCAGCCGCGCAACCTGGCAAAATCGGTCACCGTTGAGTAATACAACACCGCCTCATCCTCTCGGATGGGGCGATTTTTTTTCCCTTCCCTTTATGACAATCTGTCATTTTCAGCTAACGTTTGCAGTGTCACAAAAAGAAAATTTAACTGAAATCTTATCGTCATAATGCTTTATAAATTAATGATATTGTTTGATTATTTTGATTTTATTTACCCTAAACTTTCCATGTCATAAAACTGTCATAATTCGTACATTTAACTGTCACCTGTTTGTCCTATTTTGCTCAACGTAGCCACTTAAACAACGATTTACGAAATCCTGCAGGAGACATTATGAACGTTATGCGTACCACTGTCGCAACTGTTGTCGCCGCGACCTTATCGATGAGCGCTTTCTCTGCCTTCGCAGCGGCAAGCCTGACGGGCGCTGGTGCAACCTTCCCTGCGCCGGTGTATGCCAAATGGGCAGATACCTACCAGAAAGAGACCGGTAACAAGGTCAACTATCAGGGTATCGGCTCCTCCGGCGGCGTTAAGCAGATTACCGCTAAAACGGTGGATTTCGGCGCTTCTGATGCCCCGCTGTCTGACGACAAGCTGGCTCAGGAAGGTCTGTTCCAGTTCCCAACCGTCATCGGCGGTGTGGTGCTGGCGGTTAACCTGCCGGGCTTCAAATTCGGTGAGCTGGTGCTGGACGGTAAAACCCTGGGTGACATCTATCTGGGCAAAATCAAGAAGTGGGATGACGAAGCGATTACTAAGCTGAACCCAGGCAAGAAACTGCCTTCTCAGAACATCGCCGTTGTGCGTCGTGCTGATGGTTCCGGTACTTCCTTCGTGTTCACCAGCTACCTGGCTAAAGTCAACGAAGAGTGGAAATCCAAAATCGGCGCGGGCTCAACTGTGAACTGGCCGACGGGTCTGGGCGGTAAAGGTAACGATGGCATCGCGGCCTTCGTACAGCGTTTGCCGGGTTCCATCGGTTATGTTGAATACGCTTACGCTAAGCAGAACAACCTGGCTTATACCAGGCTGGTTTCTGCCGACGGCAAAGCCGTTAGCCCAACGGAAGAAAGCTTCGCTAACGCGGCGAAAGGCGCGGACTGGAGCAAATCTTTCGCTCAGGACCTGACTAACCAGAAAGGCGATGGCGTGTGGCCAATCACTTCCACCACCTTCATCCTGGTCCACAAAGAGCAGGCTAAGCCTGAGCAGGGTACCGAAGTGCTGAAGTTCTTCGACTGGGCCTATAAAAACGGCGCCAAAGAAGCGAACGCACTGGATTACGCTTCGCTGCCAGACAGCGTGGTTGAGCAGGTTCGTGCTGCATGGAAGACCAACGTGAAAGACAGCAGCGGTAAAGCGTTGTATTGATTTAGCATACTGACGAAAATGGCGGGTGGCGTAAGCTAACCCGCCCTATGGTTTGACTGTAGGCCGGATAAGCGTTAGCGCCATCCGGCAATTTCGTAAACGTCTTAACGGAAAGAGTAATTTATGGCTGCAACCAAGCCTGCATTTAACCCACCGGGTAAAAAGGGTGACCTCATTTTCGGCGCGCTGGTAAAACTGGCTGCGCTGATTGTGTTATTGATGCTGGGTGGCATCATCGTTTCCCTGATTGTTTCCTCCTGGCCGAGCATTCAAAAGTTTGGTTTTTCCTTCCTCTGGACCAAAGAGTGGGATGCGCCGAATGACATCTACGGTGCCCTTGTCCCGATTTATGGCACGCTCGTCACCTCCATTATTGCCCTGCTGATTGCGGTTCCTGTCAGTTTTGGTATTGCCCTGTTCCTGACGGAACTGGCACCAAATTGGCTGAAGCGTCCGCTGGGTATTGCGATTGAACTGCTGGCTGCTATCCCGAGTATCGTGTACGGGATGTGGGGTTTGTTCATTTTCGCGCCGTTATTTGCGACTTACTTCCAGGAACCGGTGGGCAACGTGCTCTCCGCTATTCCGTTTGTCGGAGCCCTTTTCTCCGGCCCGGCGTTTGGTATCGGTCTGCTGGCGGCAGGCGTTATCCTCGCTATCATGATTATTCCTTACATCGCCGCAGTGATGCGCGATGTGTTCGAACAAACCCCGGTGATGATGAAAGAGTCGGCCTACGGCATCGGCTGTACCACCTGGGAAGTTATCTGGCGTATCGTTCTGCCGTTCACCAAAAATGGGGTGATTGGCGGCGTCATGCTGGGCTTAGGTCGTGCATTGGGTGAAACCATGGCGGTGACCTTTATCATCGGTAACACCTACCAGCTCGACAGCGCTTCGCTGTACATGCCGGGCAACAGCATTACCTCGGCGCTGGCAAATGAGTTTGCCGAAGCGGAATCCGGCCTTCACGTCGCGGCGCTGATGGAACTGGGTCTGATCCTGTTTGTGATCACCTTTATCGTTCTGGCTATCTCCAGGCTGATGATTAAACGCCTCGCGAAAAACGAGGGGGCACGCTAATGGCTACGCTTGAAATGCAAACCACTCCTGAGCTGATCGAATCCCGCCGCAAAATGCAGGCGCGCCGTCGCATGAAAAACCGCATCGCCCTGACGCTGTCGATGGCGACCATGGCGTTCGGCCTGTTCTGGCTGGTGTGGATCCTGTTTTCGACCGTCACGCGCGGTATCGACGGTATGTCGCTGGCGCTGTTTACCGAAATGACGCCGCCGCCGAACACCGCGGGCGGTGGCCTGGCAAACGCCCTGGCCGGTAGCGGCCTGCTGATCCTCTGGTCGACCGTTATCGGGACGCCGTTGGGGATTATGGCCGGGATTTATCTGGCGGAATATGGCCGCAAATCGTGGGTTGCGGAAGTGATTCGTTTCATCAACGATATCCTGCTTTCCGCGCCGTCTATCGTCGTTGGCCTGTTCGTCTACACCATCGTGGTGGCGAAGATGCAGCACTTCTCCGGCTGGGCGGGCGTGATTGCGCTGGCGCTGCTGCAGGTGCCGATTGTTATTCGTACCACTGAGAACATGCTCAAGCTGGTGCCGGACAATCTGCGTGAAGCGGCATATGCCCTGGGCACGCCGAAGTGGAAAATGATTTCCGCCATCACGCTGAAAGCTTCCATTTCCGGGATCATGACCGGTGTGCTGCTGGCGGTGGCGCGTATCGCCGGTGAAACCGCTCCGCTGTTGTTTACCGCGCTCTCCAACCAGTTCTGGAGCACCGACATGATGCAGCCGATTGCCAACCTGCCGGTGACCATTTTCAAATTTGCCATGAGCCCGTTTGCCGAATGGCAACAGCTGGCCTGGGCCGGGGTGCTGATCATTACCCTGTGCGTCCTGTTGCTGAACATTCTGGCACGCGTCATTTTCGCGAAGCAGAAACACGGTTAAAAACTGCCGGATGGCGGCATAACTGCCTTATCCGGCCTGCAACACCGTAGGCCTGATAAGCGTAGCGCCATCAGGCATGATGAATGATTCATTTTTACAGCGTGGCGGATGCGGCGCTGAATGAGGAAGAGATTGAGATGAGTATGGTTGAGACGACCCCGGGTAAGCTTTCAGTTCGCGATTTGAACTTCTACTACGGCAAGTTCCATGCCCTGAAGAACATCAACCTGGATATCGCCAGGAACCAGGTGACGGCGTTTATCGGTCCGTCGGGTTGTGGTAAATCCACGCTGCTGCGTACGTTCAACAAAATGTTTGAGCTGTACCCGGATCAGCGTGCTGAGGGTGAAATTCTGCTGGATGGCGACAACATTCTGACCAACACTCAGGATATCGCCCTGCTGCGTGCCAGGGTCGGGATGGTGTTCCAGAAGCCGACGCCGTTCCCGATGTCGATTTATGACAACATCGCTTTTGGCGTACGCCTGTTTGAAAAGCTGTCCCGTGCGGACATGGACGAGCGCGTGCAGTGGGCGTTGACCAAGGCCGCATTATGGAACGAAACTAAAGATAAGCTGCATCAGAGCGGGTATTCTCTCTCCGGCGGTCAGCAGCAGCGTCTGTGCATCGCGCGCGGGATTGCGATTCGCCCGGAAGTGTTGCTACTGGATGAGCCCTGTTCAGCGCTGGACCCGATTTCCACAGGGCGTATCGAAGAGCTGATCACTGAGCTGAAACAGGATTACACCGTGGTTATCGTGACCCACAACATGCAGCAGGCGGCGCGTTGCTCCGACCATACCGCGTTTATGTATCTCGGCGAACTGATTGAATTTAGCGATACTGATTCGCTGTTCACCAGGCCTGCGAAGAAACAAACTGAAGACTACATTACTGGCCGCTACGGTTGATCGGAGTTAACCATGGATAATCTTAACCTCAACAAACACATTTCTGGCCAGTTCAACGCAGAGCTGGAGCATATCCGCACTCAGGTGATGACCATGGGCGGGCTGGTGGAGCAGCAGCTTTCTGATGCGATCACCGCCATGCACAACCAGGATCAGGAACTGGCGAAGCGAGTTATCGACGGCGACAAGCAGGTCAACATGATGGAAGTGGCGATTGATGAAGCCTGCGTGCGCATCATCGCTAAACGTCAGCCAACCGCGAGCGATTTGCGTCTGGTAATGGCCATCATCAAAACTATTGCTGAGCTGGAACGTATTGGTGACGTTGCGGACAAAATCTGCCGCACCGCGCTGGAGAAATTCTCCCAGCAGCACCAGCCGTTACTGGTTAGCCTGGAATCGCTGGGCCGCCACACCGTACAGATGCTGCATGACGTGCTGGATGCGTTTGCGCGTATGGATCTTGACGAAGCGGTGCGTATTTACCGCGAAGACAAGAAAGTGGATCAGGAGTATGAAGGCATTGTCCGTCAGCTGATGACCTACATGATGGAAGACTCCCGCACCATTCCAAGCGTGCTGACCGCGCTGTTCTGCGCCCGCTCTATCGAGCGTATCGGTGACCGCTGCCAGAACATCTGCGAATACATCTTCTACTTCGTGAAAGGGCAGGATTTCCGTCATGTTGGCGGCGATGAGCTGGATAAGCTGCTGGCAGGGAAAGACCCGAAAGAGTGATTGATAAAACATAACCCCAATTAATAAATCATTGGGGTTATGTATATTTCAGTACTATTCTGAAAATCGTCACCAAAAAGCATAAAAGCGAAGATAATCACACTCCGTAAACTCACTCATTGATTTCCCCTTCTGTATGCATACACTCCCTATAGTTTAATTTTATTCTCACCGTTAAATGACTGGATTGTTACTGCTTTTGCAGGCAAAACCTGGTTGAGTCAGTCGTTATCTGGCGCAACCGGATTATTTGTTTTCAGAAGAGGTCCTGCTCATCATGATGTTAATCACAAAAGTATTAAACAATAATGTTCTGGTGATTGTGGACCACAATCACTGTGAAAAAGTCGTGATGGGGCGAGGTCTGGGTTTTCAAAAACAGTCTGGTGGCTATGTTGATGCCGGGAAAATTGAAAAAGAATATGTGTTAAGCAGTCATGAACTGACAGGGAAATTAAGTGAGCTGCTTAGTCGAATTCCTCTGGAAGTCATGACTACCTGCGACAAAATTATCTCACTGGCGAAAACCCGGCTGGGAAAACTCCAGGACAGTATCTATATCTCTCTTACCGATCACTGTCAGTTTGCCCTTGAGCGCCATGCTAAGAATATCGCACTGCCCAACGCATTGATCTGGGATATCCAACGGCTGTACCCTAAAGAGTTTCAGTTGGGGGAGGAAGCGTTAGATATTATTGAATGCCGGTTAGGTGTCCGGCTGCCAAAAGATGAAGTGGGTTTTATTGCGATGCATTTTGTGAGTGCACAAATGTCCGGGAGTATGGATATTGTTACCGGGATCTCACAGCTTATGCGCGATATATTACAGTTCATTAAGTTTCATTTTAAACTTGAATATGATGAAAGCAGTTTGAGCTATCAACGGCTAGTGACACACCTTAAATTTTTTTCTTATCGCATTCTCGAATTTAATGCCATTGCCAACGATGATGTTATTTTGCAGCAGGCCGTGAAAAGCCGCTATTTTGATGCATGGCAATGTGCAGAGCGCGTAGCTATTTTTATTGGTTTGCACCACAACCGGAAAGTCACTACTGAAGAAATTATGTTCCTGGCTATCAATATTGAACGTGTCCGAAAGGAGCGTTGAGCCATATTAGTCGGTTAGTGAAGCATTCATCATAAAGGATTGTTACCGCATGACGCGGGCAAAACCTGAAGGAAATTGTCTTAGGCACAGGCAATTTCCCTCAGGTTTTTTTTTGGTCATTGCCGTGGAACGGTTGAGGAAAAGGTATGAAGGAATTAGCCAGAAAAATTGTGGCTGGTGTCGGTGGGCAGGACAATATCATTAGCTTAGTCCACTGTGCGACGCGGCTGCGTTTTAAGCTCAGGGATCAGGACAAGGCGCAGGCGGAAACGTTAAAAAGCACCGCTGGCATTATCATGGTTGTGGAAAGTGGCGGTCAGTTTCAGGTCGTGATTGGAAACCATGTCGCGGATGTCTTCTCTGCTGTGAGGGCGATTACAGGAGGAAGACAAAGCGAGACCCAACAGGGAAAAACGAAAGAGAACTTCTTTAATCAATTTATCGACACCATCTCAGGGATTTTTACCCCTTTTATCGGGCTGATGGCCGCTACAGGGATCTTAAAGGGCATGCTGGCGCTGGCGCTAACGTGTCAGTGGACAACAGAAAACAGTGGAACCTATCTGCTGCTGTTCAGCGCCAGCGATGCGCTGTTCTATTTTTTCCCGATCATTTTAGGCTATACCGCGGGCAAAAAATTTGGCGGTAATCCTTTCATCACCATGGTGATTGGCGGCGCATTGACACACCCGCTGGTTTTGCGTGCCTTTGAACATGCACAAAATCCGGATGCGGCGGTGCTGCATTTTCTCGGTATTCCGATAACCTTCATCAATTACACCTCCTCGGTGATCCCTGTCATTTTTTCCGCCTGGGTCTGCTGTTTCCTCGAGAAAAAACTCAACGCCTGGCTACCCGCAGCGATTAAAAATTTCCTTACGCCCTTACTTTGCCTGGTGATCATCACACCACTCACTTTTCTGGCGGTTGGGCCTTTATCGATGGGGCTAAGCGAATTGCTGGCGCTGGCTTATCAATATCTCTACAGCGCTTCTCCCTGGATTGCTGGCGGTGTAATGGGAGGGATGTGGCAGATTTTCGTGATGTTTGGTCTCCATTGGGGATTGGTACCCTTAATCATCAATAATTTCAGTGTGTTGGGTTACGACACCATGATGCCGCTCTTACTGCCTGCCGTGCTTGCGCAGGCGGGTGCTGCAATGGGGGTATTTCTTTGTGAACGCGATGCACAGAAAAAAGTGGTGGCAGGTTCCGCGGCACTTACAGGGCTTTTTGGCATTACCGAACCGGCCGTTTATGGCGTCAATTTGCCGCGTAAATATCCTTTTGCCATCGCTTGTCTGAGTGGGGCTGTGGGGGGGGTCGTAACCGGGCTAGCGCAGACCAAAATGTACTCCTTTGGCATGCCGAGTATTTTCACGTTCATGCAAACTATTCCTCCCGCCGGGATCGACTCTACGGTGTGGGCCAGTGTGATCGGATGTGCCATTGCGGTGGGGTTTTCGTTCACAGGAACGATGGCATTTCATTTTTTCAAAAAAGAACCTGTGGTTGCGGCCACTATCCCTTTAGTTGAAAACCAGGGGATTAAAGAAATCACGGTATATGCCCCCATCACCGGGACCCTCAAACCCTTATCAGAAACAGCAGATGCGACGTTTGCCAGTGGCTTACTGGGCAAAGGGATTGCCATTGTACCGACCGAAGGAAAAGTGCTTTCGCCCGTGAAGGGCCGAATCGCGTCTTTGTTTGAAACCCGGCATGCCATCGGTATTCAGTCAGACGAAGGTATTGAAGTTCTCATCCATGTGGGCATCGATACGATCAAACTCAAAGGTCAGTATTTCCAGGCACATATCCAGGCCGGTGATGAGGTCGACGTCGGCGCTCTCCTGCTGACTTTTGATATCCCGGCCATTACCGCCGCAGGCTTTGATTTAACAACGCCCGTGTTGATAAGCAACAGCGACGACTTCACGGATGTATTGGTGGTGGGCTACGAGCCTGTAAAAGCCACAGATCGAGTGTTAACCATTATCCCGTAAATCAGATGAGGCAGACCATGATGAAAGCATTTCCTGAAGCATTTCTTTGGGGCGGAGCAACCGCCGCTAACCAGATTGAAGGGGGGTGGCAGAGCGATAATAAGGGGATTTCAACCTCTGACGTTCAGCCCAACGGTGTTATGGGGAAAATGGAGGAGCGTATTCCTGGCAAAGAAAATCTAAAAGATACCGCGATTGATTTTTATCATCGCTACCCCGACGACATAGCGCTGTTTGCTGAAATGGGATTTACCTGCCTGCGCGTCTCGATTGCGTGGACACGAATCTTTCCTTCCGGGGATGAAAGCGAGGCAAACGAATCGGGTTTAGCGTTTTACGATCGGCTGTTTGATGAACTGGCCGCAGCCAATATTCAGCCGCTGGTGACGCTCTCCCACTACGAAATGCCCTATGACCTGGTGAAACGCTACGGCGGATGGGGAAGCCGAAAGGTTATTGAGCACTTTGAGCACTATGCGAAAACGGTGTTTACGCGTTATCAGCACAAGGTCAAATTGTGGCTGACGTTCAACGAAATCAATATGTCCCTGCACGCCCCTTTTACTGGCGTCGGCCTGCCTGAACAGAGTGAAAAAGCCGACATTTATCAGGCGATCCATCACCAGTTGGTGGCAAGCGCGCGAGCGGTTGCGGTCTGTCACGAGATAATCCCTGATGCCAGAATCGGCAATATGTTGTTAGGTGGCCTGGTTTACCCGCTGAGTTGCCATCCTGGCGATATATTGCAGGCTATGCAGGAAAATCGCAGCTGGTTGTTTTTTGGTGATGTTCAGGCGCGTGGTTCGTATCCTGGTTATATGCTGCGTTTTTTCCGCGAGCATAATATTCAGATTGATATGACCGAGCAGGACCAAAAGGATTTATCGCACACTGTCGATTTTATTTCTTTTAGCTATTACCTGACGGGATGCGTTTCGCATGATGAAACCATCAATAATAAAATTCAGGGCAATATTCTCAATATGCTACCGAATCCTCATCTGGAGAGTTCTGAATGGGGCTGGCAAATTGATCCAACGGGATTACGAATCCTGCTTAATGAGCTATGGGATCGTTATCAAAAACCTCTGTTCATTGTGGAAAATGGATTAGGCGCAAAAGACCGGGTTGATGCGAATGGCAAAGTTCATGATGATTATCGAATTCATTATTTGAACGATCATCTGGTACAAGTCCGGGAAGCGATTGAAGATGGCGTTGATATTCTCGGCTATACGAGCTGGGGACCTATTGATCTCGTCAGTGCCTCTCACGCGCAAATGTCTAAACGTTATGGCTACATTTATGTCGACCGTGATGATGATGGCAACGGTTCTTTATCCCGCATTCGTAAAGACAGTTTTTACTGGTATGCCGAAGTGATTCGTACAAGGGGGTTGTCGCTACAACAACTGAAATAATAAAAACCAATCCTGACTATTTTACAAAACCGCATAAGCGCTGATTTATGCGGTCGGGTTTCCTTTATCTTTTAAATACTATAGGGATATTATGTTCAGAAAAAATATCATAACTTCTGCTCTGTTTTTGATGGCGCCGTTTTCTTTTTCTGTGAATGCTGAGCCCATGACGGTGGAACAGCGATTTGAAATGCTGGAAAAAGAGCTCAGGCAAACTCAGCTGGAACTTAAAAAATATAAAGAAGAAGAGAGTAAAAGGAGGTCGTTCTGGGTTCACGAGGCGTCAGCGCAAGTTTCAGCGAAAACCAACGCAACGGAGGCTGCCAGCCAGCCAAAAGCCTCACAGAAACCAGAAGCGCTTGTCGTAAAAAATACAGAAAAAAGTGCTGGCGGTAATGAAGTGGTCTATTCCTCCATGACCCTGAAAGACATCAGCAAGTTTATCAAAGATGAGATTGGCTTTAGCTACAACGGCTATTATCGCTCAGGCTGGGGAACGGCCTCACATGGTTCACCCAAATCCTGGGCCATCGGTTCGCTTGGCCGCCTGGGGAATGAATACTCGGGATGGTTCGATTTGCAGTTCAAACAGCGCGTGTATGACGATGGTGAAAAACGTGTTGATGCTGTCGTCATGCTTGATGGCAACGTTGGGCAGCAGTATTCCACGGGGTGGTTTGGCGATAATGCGAATAACGAGAACTACATGCAGTTCTCTGATCTCTATGTCACCACGAAGGGATTCTTGCCTTTCGCACCCGATGCGGATTTCTGGGTCGGTAAACATGGTGCACCGAAAATTGAAATCCAGATGCTGGACTGGAAAACGCAGCGTACCGATGCCGCGGCGGGCGTGGGCATCGAAAACTGGAAAGTGGGACCGGGTAAATTTGATATCGCCCTGGTGCGCGAAGACGTCGATGACTATGACCGCAGTCTGGAAAACAAACAGCAAATTAATACCAACACCCTTGATATCCGCTACAAAGATATCCCATTGTGGGATAAAGCGTCGCTGATGGTCTCCGGGCGTTATGTCGCCGGTAATGAAAGTTCATCTGAAAAATATAACCAGGATAACAACGGTTATTATCAATGGAAAGATACCTGGATGGTGGGTGCTGCGCTGACGCAGAAATTTGATGCGGGCGGATTCAACGAATTTTCCTTCCTGATGGCAAACAACTCGATTGCCAGTAACTTTGGTCGATATGCCGGTGCCAGCCCGTTCACGACATTTAATGGGCGCTATTATGGCGATCATACTGACGGTACGGCTGTGCGCTTAACCTCTCAGGGTGAAGCGTATGTTGGGGACCACTTTATCGTGGCGAATGCGTTGGTTTATTCTTTTGGGAACGACATCTACAGCTATGAAACCGGCTCGCATTCAGACTTTGAATCCATTCGTGCAGTGGTTCGTCCGGCCTATATCTGGAACAAATATAACCAGACAGGTGTCGAGCTGGGCTACTTTACCCAACAAAATAAAGATGTGAAAGGTGATAAATACAACGAGTCCGGGTTTAAAACGACGTTGTTCCACACCTTTAAAGTGAACACCAGTATGTTGACGTCGCGCCCGGAAATTCGTTTCTACGCCACTTACATTAAAGCGCTGGAAAATGAATTAGATCAGTTTGCCTTTGAAGATGAAAAAGACGATCAGTTTGCGGTTGGTGCGCAAGCTGAGATCTGGTGGTAACCCACTGATAATTTTAAAAAGGACTTAACGATGAATCGTAAAACTGCTTATCTGTCTCTGTTTATAGCCACTATTTTTATGGGTCAACATGCGTTGGCGGCCGCATTACCCGCCAGTCCCGATCCCTCCGTGCCTGTAAACCAGTATGTTTCACGGGTGAATGAAGACAATAGCGTGACTTACCGTTTCTTTGCGCCCGAGGCTAAAAACGTTTCGGTGGTGACGGGTGCCATTCCTGTGCCTGAAGCCGTTCATGCAATGACAAAAGATGCGTCCGGAGTCTGGAGCTGGCGTGGCCCGGTATTGAAACCCAATCTCTATGAATACTATTTCAATGTCGATGGCGTGCGTAGCATTGATACCGGCACGGCGATGACCAAGCCGCAACGCCAGGTGAACACCAGTATGATTCTGGTTCCGGGTAGTCTGCTTGATACCCGAGCCGTGCCTCATGGTGATTTGATTACCCTCACGTACCACTCAAAAGCATTGGCCTCTGAACGTCAGATATTCGTCTGGACGCCGCCGGGATACACCCCGAAAAGCGAAGCCTTGCCCGTGCTCTATTTCTACCATGGCTTTGGCGATACCGGGCGCTCCGCTATCGATCAAGGGCGTATCCCTCAAGTGATGGACAACTTACTGGCTGAAGGAAAAATCAAACCGATGCTGGTCGTCGTGCCTGATACCGAAGCCGATATTCCGGCAGCAATCCCCGAAAATTTTGCGCCTAAAGACCGACGAAAAGCGTTTTATGCGCTGAATGCCAAAGCGGTGGATCGGGAATTGATGAATGACATTATCCCTTTGATCAACAAAAAATTTACTGTGCGAAAAGATGCTGATGGGCGGGCGTTAGCGGGTCTGTCACAAGGGGGCTATCAGGCGCTGGTTTCAGGGATGAATCACCTTGAGAGCTTCGGCTGGTTAGCCACCTTTAGTGGTGTAACCACCACCACGGTTCAGGATAACGGGGTGGCGGCACAGTTTAACAATCCGCAGGCCATCAACCAGCAGCTTCGTAATTTCACCGTTGTGGTTGGCGAAAAGGATGTGGTGACTGGCAAAGATATTGCCGGCCTGAAGGCTGAGTTGGAGCAAAAACATATCCGTTTCGATTACGCTGAATACCCGGATCTTAATCACGAAATGGATGTCTGGCGTCCAGCCTATGCCAGCTTTGTGCAGAAGATATTTAAATAAATCACACTGGGCCAGTTCTCTGGCCCCTTCTTCTTATCAATATTTATAATTTTTATCACATCCACCACCTGACATAATGATAATCACTCATCAACAACATTATTCATATAAGAAGTCAGGTTAAATTATTAGACAAAATAACAGTGTGATGTTTATCTGATTTGGTTTTCTCGCTCAAGGATACGATTAGCAACCATCAACGGACATCATGCCGTTGAGCAAGTGAATGTCTTATTCTAAATGCTATTGCGAGGAAACAACATGAATACGAAGATTATGCCCTTTATCGATGTCACCGTGAATGCCGAATGGTCAGACTGGCAGAATTATCCTAATGGAAGACCAAATCCGTTATATTCGAAAGAGGCTGCAGAATGGGGGGTGGATGGCCTGATTTTTAGCTTTATTACGCTCTCGCCAGGGAAGAAGCCGTGCTGGGCTGGACAAGACAGTATGCCAAAAGAGTGGGCGCTACCATTAGCGAATGAATTAAAAGCGAAAGGCCTTTCTTCCGTTATTTCTTTTGGGGGAGCAGTAAACAGCGATATTTCAACATTCTTTAGTGTGCTGGAATTAGTTGATATCTATCAAGACTTTATTGATATGTATTCAGCCTCCGGTCTGGATTTTGATCTGGAAAATGGCTTATATAATCTGAGTAATATCATGCAGGCATTGGTGACTATTCAGCAAAAAAATCCTGCGCTGACACTTTCTTTTACTCTTCCAACGTTGCCTACAGGATTAACCAGCACGGGTCTGGATATTGTTGAACGAGCAAAACATGCCGGATTAACCTTCATCGTAAATGGTATGGCGATGGATTATTATGATCCAAATTATCGCAATAAGATGGGGGAAGCGGCTGTTGACGCTGCAACCAGTATCGAAGCACAAATGCAATCACTGCATATTACTGGTGGATTCGCTAACGTCGCCATCACCCCAATGATCGGGTTAAATGATGACAACAGTATGTTTGGGTTGAATGATACTGATACCGTCGCGGCATTTGCCCGGGAAAAAGGGATGGGTTTTCTGGCCATGTGGGATTTCAACCGTGATAACCCCTCTTCCTATCAATATGTGGATTTAACCACCAGCAGTAATCCAGCACAAAGAACCCCGGGTGAGTATACCCGCCGCTTTGTTTCTGGGGTGAAAGCGTAATAGCACGCATTAATCCATCCCCACAACGCCAGCATTTGCTGGCGTTGTTGAATTCAGTCGGGTGAATTTTAGGCTGCAAATGATTTATTTGTGAACAAAAGTGGGTTCATTCTTTTATGGCTGCCAGTATTTAGCTTTAGGTGACCATCATACAAAGGTATCGCCTTGCTCGTTTTTTATACTGCGATTTGCGTTACTCCTTCTAAGTAATTCTTACGATCAGGAATCAACGGAAATGACAATACAAACATCCATCGTCACGGAGTCGTCGACCGAGCTTTCAAGCGTTGTTTTTGGCATGCCGGTTAAACTTTTCTGGGGTTATATCGCTATCGCCATTTTTATGACGGGCGACGGCGTCGAGTTAGCTTTCCTCTCTAAATACATCATTGATATCGGTTTTGATGTTTCTCAAAGTGCCATGATTTTCACGGTGTACGCCGTCACAGCTGCTATAGCCAGTTGGTTGTCCGGGGGGATCAGTGAAATTTACGGCCCTAAGAAGATTATGGCGTTGGGCGTGGTCTGGTGGGCTGTTTTCCACGTGTTGTTTATTCACTTTGGTCTGGCCGCCAAAAATTATCCGCTTATTCTCGTTTTCTACGCACTTCGTGGTTTTGCTTATCCGCTGTTCTTTTATGCGTTTTACGTGCTGGTGGTGCAGCGCACACCTTCGCATCGTCTGGCTTCTGCCACTGGCTGGATCTGGTCGATGTTCACGATTGGCTACGGAATTGTGGCTTCCTTCTTACCCAGCGTCACCATTCCGCTGATTGGATTTATTGCCACACTCTGGATGTCGCTCGCATGGGTTATTGTTGGCGGGCTAGTCGCGTTATTTACGCTTAAAGAATTACCTTCGCAAAATAAATCAGCCATTCCGATGGCCGAAAAATTGCTGGAAATTAGCCGCGGCGTCACGCTTATTTTTCAAGATAAGAGCATGTTTTTGGCGCTGGTTATTCGTATTTTGTGCAATCTGGCGTTGTTTGGCTTCCCTATTTTCATGCCGCTGCATTACACCTCGGCGGGAGTCGGTTTTACCTCGGAACAGTGGATGCGAATCTGGGGAATATTTTTCCTCGTGCAGCCCGTCACTAACGTGTTGTGGGGCATTATTGGCGACAGAATTGGCTGGCTATTCCAGATGCGCTGGGTCGGGTTCTTCGGCTGTACGATGACCACGCTGCTGTTTTATTTTATGCCGCTCTATTTCCCGGCCAATCTGGGAATGGCTATCTTTTTTGCCTTGCTGCTGGCTTTTACTATCACCTCATTTGTCCCGATGGGGGCCATTTTCCCGATGCTCGCACCCGACCACAAAGGGGCGGCTATCTCCGTGCAAAACCTGGGCGGAGGCATCGGCAACTTCATCGGCCCAGCCATTGCAACCCTGCTGTTTAGCGCCTCTTTTGACATCAAAACCGTGGTGATTTGTTACTCCGCGTTGTACTTCCTGGGTGGCGTGCTGACCTGGTTTATCCGCAATCCTCAACAAAACCTCAGGCAGGTTGAATCTCAACTCGCCGCAGACTCTCTTAAGGATGAATAATGAACATTAATGAATTTTTTGGCATTAACGGGAAAGTGGTCATGGTGACGGGCGCGTCTGCGGGCATTGGGCTCGCCATTACCGAACTGATGTGTGAATTTGGCGCAACCGTGGTGATGGTGGATAAAAACCCGCAGGTGGTTGAGCAGGCAAAAGCGATGGCCGGGGAAACGTTCGGCATTTCTGCCGATCTCGCTGATATCGACGCGATCCCGTCGTTAGTCAAACAGGTTGTTGAACGCTTTGGCCGTATCGACGTGCTGGTGAATAACGCCGGGATTGGCATTCTGGAGGCAGCGTCTGAGGTGAAGAAAGAGAGTTGGGATGCGACGTTGCAAGTCAATCTTACCGCTCCGTACTTCCTGGCGCAGGCCGCAGGGCACCACATGATTGCCCAGGGCAGCGGTCGTATTATCAGCATCTCATCACAGGCCAGCGTGATTGCCCTGGAAAACCATGCGGCCTATTGCACCAGTAAAGCCGGCCTGGTGATTGCGTCGAAAGTGATGGCCGCAGAATGGGGAAAACACGGCATCACGGTGAATACCATTTCGCCGACCGTGGTGGAAACCGAGTTGGGTAAACGCTACTGGCAAGGGGAGAGAGCCACTGACATGAAAGCCAAAATTCCAGCCGGGCGCTTTGCTATGCCGGATGAAATTGCGGCGGCAGTGGCTTATCTGGCCAGCGATAAGGCCGCGATGATCACCGGTGAAAACCTGATAATCGATGGCGGTTACACCATCGTATAAGTGACAAAGCCCGGCTGAATACCGGGCTGTTTTGTTATTGTGTGACCTGCCAGCCGCGAGCTTTCCACAGCGCTGGCAGTTCATCCAGTGAGGTAAAGGTTGTCACTTTTGGGTGGTCGATCGGCTGGTTGTGCGGATCGGCACAGAAGTAAAAGACTTCCATTCCCGCCGCCACGCCGGACATGGCTCCAGCGCTGGAATCATCCACCAGCACGCAGTTTTCCGGGGCGACATTCATCGCTTTTGCGGCGTGATACATCAGTGCCGGATCGGGTTTCCAGCGCTGGATATCGTAGCCACTGAACAGCTTTTCCGGGAAGTGGTGCAACATGCCGGTTTTACCGAGCGAATGCTGCATCTTACTGACCGGGCCGTTTGAGACCACGCACATCGGTACGGTGACTGAATCCAGCAGGGCGTTCGCGCCTGCAATCACTTCCAGTTCGGTATCAAACAAACGAGCCACTTCTGCGCGATAGACCGGCTCAAGCTTGTCTTTCGGCAAATCAACACCGTACTCCACATTGATGGTGTCGATAATCTCGTACAGCTTCACGCCTTTGAAGCGCTTGAAAATCTCCTCAAGCTCAAGGGTGATGCCAAATTCCTGGAACATGTGAACATAGGCCCGGGAACAAATCACTTCACTGTCGACCAGGGTGCCATCGCAGTCGAAAAAAATCGCCTCAATACTGGACATGCCGTTTCCTGTCATAACAAGTTTAACGTTTACGTAATCATTTTTGCCCGACGCAATCGTTGCCGTATAAGCAAAATCAATGAAAAAAAGTGTGTCTTACACCTGCCTATTGTCGCATTTTGGTATAGGATAGCGACGAATTTTCCCCTCCTTTGTTTGGAACCAGAAGATGAGCCAACAACAATCAACCCAGACGTCGGGTCAGGGTCTGCTTGAGCGCGTGTTTAAACTGCGTGAGCATGGAACTTCGGCACGCACCGAGGTTATCGCCGGTTTTACCACCTTCCTGACGATGGTTTACATCGTTTTTGTGAACCCGCAAATTCTGGGCGTGGCTGGCATGGATACCAGCGCCGTCTTCGTCACCACCTGCCTGATTGCCGCTTTTGGCAGCATCATGATGGGTCTGTTTGCTAACTTGCCGGTTGCTCTGGCCCCTGCGATGGGCCTCAACGCCTTCTTCGCGTTTGTGGTTGTGCAGGCGATGGGTCTGCCATGGCAAGTGGGCATGGGCGCGATTTTCTGGGGCGCCGTGGGTCTGCTGCTGCTGACCATTTTCCGTGTGCGTTACTGGATGATTGCCAACATTCCGGTCAGCCTGCGCGTCGGCATCACCAGCGGTATTGGGCTGTTCATCGGCATGATGGGCCTGAAGAATGCCGGGGTGATTGTTGCCAACAAAGAGACGCTGGTGGCTATCGGCAACCTGACCTCCCACAGCGTGCTGCTGGGCGTGCTGGGCTTCTTTATCATTGCGATTCTGGCTTCTCGCAATATTCACGCTGCGGTGCTGGTGTCTATCGTGGTAACCACACTGCTGGGCTGGATGCTGGGTGATGTTCACTACTCAGGTATCGTGTCTACGCCGCCGGATGTCACCTCTGTCATTGGTCACGTTGATCTGGCGGGCTCCTTCAATCTGGGCCTGGCTGGGGTGATTTTCTCCTTCATGCTGGTGAACCTGTTTGACTCTTCCGGCACCCTGATTGGTGTAACGGATAAAGCTGGCCTGACTGACGAGAAAGGCAAGTTCCCGCGCATGAAGCAGGCACTGTATGTCGACAGTATCTCTTCCGTAGCCGGTTCTTTCATCGGAACCTCCTCCGTTACCGCGTACATCGAATCCTCTTCCGGCGTGTCCGTTGGTGGCCGCACCGGCCTGACGGCAGTAGTTGTCGGTATTCTGTTCCTGCTGGTGATTTTCCTGTCGCCGCTGGCGGGCATGGTGCCTCCGTATGCCGCCGCTGGCGCGCTTATCTACGTGGGCGTGCTGATGACGTCCAGCCTGTCTCGCGTGAAGTGGGATGACCTGACAGAAGCGGTACCTGCCTTTATCACCGCGGTGATGATGCCGTTCAGCTTCTCTATCACCGAAGGTATCGCGCTGGGCTTCATCTCTTACTGCGTGATGAAAATCGGTACCGGTCGTTTCCGCGACCTCAGCCCTTGCGTGATTGTCGTAGCGCTGCTGTTTGTGCTGAAGATTGTTTTTATTGATGCGTAATAAACAGCAAGGCCTTCTTTAGGGAAGGCCTTGCTGTTTGCTCCCTCTCCCTGTGGGAGAGGGTTGGGGAGAGGGCACCAGACCGCACTCCCCTTCTGTTTTACCCTTTCACGCGCTGAATATACTCCCCAAACGCGGTCAACTGACCGGTCAGATGATCGAGCGTGCTCTGATCAACCACTTCCGCCGTCTGCGGGTCGACCTTGTTCTGAATCACACCGCCCATAAACTCCGGCTTGTTCATCACCATCGCATCCAGGAACACCAGAATCTGACGCAGGTGATACTGGCAGCGTGCGCCGCCAATCGCGCCCATAGAACTGGTCTGGATAAGCACAGGTTTTCCTGCCAGCGGCTGTTCAGGCAGGCGAGAAAGCCAGTCGATGGCGTTCTTCAGACCACCCGGCACTGAGTAGTTGTATTCAGGCGTGACAATCACTACGCCATCTGCCTCGCGAATGGCCGCAGCCAGCGCTTCTACGCTCGCCGGGAAACCTTCTTCTTGCTGAATATCGGCATCGTACAGCGGAATATTACCGATGGACGGCAGGGCGGTGATTTCCATCCCTGCCGGGGCAATTTGTGGCAGGGTACGCGCAACCATACCGTTAAATGAACCTTTGCGCAGACTTCCCAGTAACGTAACAACTTTCAACGCTTCAGACATGATTACTCCTTTAGTTTTCATCATGATGGGTCAGTTCAGTATAAGGGCTTTTTCCGCAGGCAGGCTGGTAAATCGCATCAGGCGGGCCGCGGGTTCGCTGGCACGGACTTGCATATCCGGTAAGCCGCGCCAGCCGGTTTTGCTGTCATATTCCCAGACTTTCAGGCGCTCAATGGCAGGGGTTGCGGCAATCGACCACACCAGCACATCTTCCGCATCGCAAATGGCTTCTATCTTCATTACCCGAGCGGCTCTCAGACGGCCTGAACCGGGCAATAGCTGAAGCTGCTGCTGGGAGTGGTATTGAGTTTCACCGGTGAGTTTTAGCACGCTCTGGCGCAGGGCCATGAGCTGGGCGCGGGCTTCGTTCGGATCGTTTTGATTTTTGATCCACAGATTTTCATTGTTGCTGAAAGGATAGGATTCAACTGCTGTCGGGCTATGGAAACCACGAGTGGCGCGCTGAAGCTCCATATCCAGACCGCATTCCCCTTCTGTGCTTAACGCGACGCCGACGACATTCCCGGCATACGCGATGGAAAAACGAGGGTAATTGCTGTCGCGAAAAGCCGGTTTGCCGTCTGGGCGAGTGATGATATCGGGTAGCTCGCTGATGCCGTAAAGCATAAACAGCAGCTCGGCAAGCAAAGAGCGCGAAGCCAGGAACCGAGAACGGCGATGTTGGGGAAGCTGGCGGGCTTCATTGTGGCAACTGGGTGAGAGTCGTGCTGAGTGCAAATGCCCATCGTTAAGGATCCCTCTTGCAAAATGCATAGCCATTATGTCGCTCCATGATTAATGGTCTGAGTGAAAACAATAGCGTCATTATCGCTTAAACTGTTGAGGTTTTAATGTGGAAAATCCCTGTTGAACAGGCCTCAGTCAGAACATTTACATTTCCTTAGCCGCAATAGTCTGTGGGTTCACGAAATTACGCGGCTAGCGGCCAATTTCCTGTTGAAAAGACCCGTTGTCATTCACCCTACAGGCACATGAGTTGCCATTTGGGCAACAGCAATTTCCAGACCGGAAAGGGGGGATAACGATATGTTGTTTTGAAAAAAGAGAAATACATCCTTTTTCTGATGAGTATTCTTAGGGGAATATAGATAATCCCCAAAATTGATGCGGCAATGCAGTTATTCTTACTGTAGGGAACTTATGTTTATTAAGGAAGTGTGCTGCTGTTATTTGCTACAGAATCAGAAAAGAGCTAAAAAAATAACGTTAGGTTTTTCTATAAACCGTAAATATTTAGGCCGTCATGCCGAAAATAGCCACTGTTGAATTACCTTACTACTTACAGCTCTCCTCATGGGATGAAAAATGGAAGAAAAAGAGTTTTACAGAAACGGTAATGTTAGCATCACTAATGCCAGATTTCTTGTTGGTTCAACCACTTATGCGATGAATGGTGTGACGTCGGTCAAGAGAGGTCAAACGGATCCCTCTAAGATGGGGCCCATCATTATGGCTATCATTGGCGTCATTATGGTTTTTGTCGCAGCATCAATACTGGCTAAACTATTTGGTGTTGCCATTGCTGTCATTGCTGTCATTGCGGTTGTGTGGTTTAGAGCCATTAAGCCTGACTACATGGTTTATCTTAATAGTGCATCAGGTGAATCTCAGGCACTGGCTAGCAAAAATAAGCACTATATTGATGATGTCATCAATTCATTAAATAACGCAATAGTTCATCGCGGTTAGCGTTTTAGCTAGCTAAACATTCAGTTGTTAAGGTGTTCTGTTTGTTTAGCTGGTTTTTCAGATAGTAAGCCAGCAATCACTTCCCGATACAGAAGCTCGAGAAGATGCGGCCGAGCAGATCGTCGGAGGTGAACTCCCCGGTGATTTCGCTCAACGCCTGCTGTGCGAGGCGCAGCTCCTCTGCCAGCAGCTCACCGGCCCAGGCACCGAGCAGTTGCTCTTTACCTTGCTGCAGATGATTGGCGGCATCTTCCAGCGCTTGCAGGTGACGACGGCGGGCAAGGAAACCGCCTTCCATGTTGGTGTCAAAGCCCATGCTCTGCTTCAGATGGTTGCGCAGAGTGTCCACACCTTCACCCTGACGCGCTGAGAGGCGAATAAGTGAGTGACCATTTACATCGCTCAGACCCACCTGTTCGCCGGTGATATCCGCTTTGTTACGCACCACGGTAATCGGCAAATTCTGAGGCAGTCGGGCGATGAAATCCGGCCAGATTTCTGCCGGATCGACGGCGCTGGTGGTGGTGCTGTCGACCATAAACAGCACCCGGTCGGCTTGCTCAATTTCCTGCCAGGCACGTTCAATACCGATGCGTTCGACTTCATCACTGGCATCGCGCAATCCTGCGGTGTCGATGATGTGCAGCGGCATGCCGTCAATGTGAATATGCTCGCGCAGCACGTCACGTGTGGTGCCGGCGATATCGGTGACAATGGCGGCTTCACGGCCAGCCAGCGCGTTTAGCAGGCTGGATTTGCCCGCATTCGGGCGCCCGGCAATGACCACTTTCATCCCTTCACGCAACAGGCTGCCCTGGCGTGCTTCGGCACGAACGGCATCCAGATCGCCGATCACGTTATTGAGCTGCGCTTCGATTTTACCGTCCGAGAGGAAGTCGATTTCTTCATCCGGGAAGTCGATGGCCGCTTCCACATAGATGCGCAGGTGAGTGAGTGCTTCCACTAAATGGTTCACTCGGGTGGAAAACGCGCCCTGTAAGGAGTTCATCGCTGAACGAGCGGCTTGCTCGGAGCTGGCGTCAATCAAATCGGCAATCGCTTCGGCCTGTGCCAGATCGAGCTTATCGTTAAGGAACGCGCGCTCTGAAAACTCGCCCGGGTTGGCGATACGCACACCCGGCAGCGTCAGAATGCGTTTCAGAAGAAGATCGAGAATGACCGGGCCGCCGTGGCCTTGCAGCTCAAGGACGTCTTCACCGGTAAAGGAATTCGGGCCCGGGAACCATAACGCAATGCCCTGATCCAGCGTAGCGCCTTGCGCATCACGAAACGGCAGATAATCGGCATAGCGAGGCTTCGGTAATTTTCCGAGCACCGCCTGCGCCACATCACGCGCTTTCAGGCCGGATATACGCAGAATGCCTACGCCGCCGCGTCCTGGCGGGGTGGCCTGGGCGACGATGGTGTCGTTATGGCTCATGGTTTATCTCGTTTTATAGCAATAGAAAAGGCGGTCATCAGACCGCCCTGTCATTCCTGTTCTGATGGCCGGGTATTTCGTTTACCCGGCTACGGAATCAGGATTTTTTCTTCTCGCGGCTATGCAGGCCACGTTTTTCCAGACCACGGTAAATCAACTGCTGCTGGATGATGGTCACCAGGTTGCTGACGATATAGTACAGCACCAGACCTGACGGGAACCACAGGAAGAACACGGTGAAGATGACCGGCATAAAGGTCATGATCTTCTGCTGCATCGGGTCAGTCACGGTGGTCGGCGACATCTTCTGAATGAAGAACATCGTCACGCCCATCAGGATTGGCAGGATGTAGTACGGGTCCTGTGCAGACAAGTCGTGGATCCACAGAGCGAACGGCGCATGGCGCAGCTCAACGGAGCCCATCAGCATGTAATACAGTGCCAGGAAGATTGGCATCTGAATAATCAGCGGGAAGCAGCCACCCAGCGGGTTCACTTTCTCTGCTTTATACAGGGCCATCATTTCCTGGCTCTGACGCTGTTTGTCATCGCCCAGACGCTCGCGCATCGCCGCAATTTTCGGCTGCAGCATACGCATCTTCGCCATGGAGGTGTACTGCGCTTTGGTCAGCGGGTACATGATGCCACGAACGATAAAGGTGATAACGATGATGGAGAAGCCCCAGTTACCCAGGAAGCTGTGGATAAATTTCAGCAGTTTAAACAGCGGCTGAGAAATGAACCACAACCAACCGTAGTCAACGGTCAGATCCAGGTGCGGCGCCACGGCAGCCATTTTATCCTGAATTTCCGGGCCGACCCACAGGGTGCTGCCTACGGTCGCGTTCTGGCCTGGCTGAATCAGCGTCGGCTGAGACTTATAGCCAATCGCGGCAACGCCGTTACCCAGGTCGGTGGTGTAGAAGTTATTGCTGCCGTCGTGACGAGGCACCCACGCGGTGGCGAAATACTGTTGCAGCATCGCGACCCAACCATCTTTAGAACTGATGTTCAGGTTTTCGTTGTCGGCGATTTTGTCGAATTTGTATTTCTCATACTTCGCGTCTGGCGTGGAGTACGCCGCGCCGCGGAAAGTATGCAGCGCGAAGTTGTTGCTGCCAGTGTCGCGATGCGTCGGCAGATTGATGGACTGCTTCAGCTGACCGAACGTGGACACTTCCAGTGGTTTCTCGCCGGTGTTCTTCACGTTGTAATCCACATTGACTGCATATTCACCGCGCTTGAGGACAAACGTTTTGGTGAAGGTGTTACCGGCTTTGTCGGTAAAGGTCATTGGGATAGACAGTTCGTTCTGTCCGTCAGCCAGTACAAACGCATCTTTATCAACGTTATACAGTGGGCGCGGGCCGTTAGCCGGGTTATCCGGGCCATCACGACCGGTCAGGCCGCTTTGTGCCTGATAGATAAACTGCGGCGTTGTTTCCAGCAACTGGAATGGTTCATTTGAACCCAGCTCTTTCGGGTAAGCCAACAGTTGTGCCTGCTCAACATCACCACCACGGGTATTGATGGTCAGCTCAAGCACGTCGGTTTTCACCGTAATCAGTTTCCCCTGGCCACTGGCCGGTACGCCCTGGTCGGCGGCGCTACCCGCTGCGGTGGTCGTAGTCTGCGTGATCTGCTGCTGGGGCTGAGGATTTTTATCCTGTTCCCATGCCTGCCAGATCATGAAAGACACGAACAACAAAGCGATGATAAGAAGATTGCGTTGCGAATCCATCGTTAGTGTTCTCTGGTGTTTGTTGGTCCTGGTGGGACGGGGTCGTCACCACCAGGGTGTAAAGGGTGGCATTTTAATACGCGTTTCACCGTCAACCAACTGCCTTTTATCACTCCAAACCTGCGCAATGCCTCAATTCCGTATTGCGAACAGGTGGGAGTAAAACGGCAGTGCGGCCCGAGTAGCGGACTAATCAGGCGTTGATAGACCCGGATAAGGGCTATCAGGACCCGCGAGCCAGGCGACAGTGACGGCGCCATAATTTTTCCAACGCTTCCGTGAGTGCCCGGTTGTCGAGGTCGGCAACCCCTTTTTTCGCTACGACCACAAAATCCATCGCAGGAAGTTCATGCTGACGTAAACGGAAACTCTCACGCGTCAGACGTTTAATCCGATTGCGTTCATGAGCGCGTTTAACGTTTTTCTTAGCGACAGTGAGACCGATGCGGGGATGCCCCAGCGAATTCAGGCGGCCGAGGATGGTGATTTGCGGCGTGCCAGCCCGTTGCGGCTGCTGGAAGACGAATGTGAAATGAGTGGGAGTTAACAAACGTAACTCCCTGGGAAAAGCTAGCTTAACCACTCAGGGGTTAGCTTTTATTACTTGGAAACGGTCAGACGTGAACGGCCTTTAGCACGACGACGTGCCAGAACCTGACGACCATTTTTAGTAGCCATACGAGCACGGAAGCCGTGAGAACGGTTGCGCTTCAGTACAGACGGTTGAAAAGTGCGTTTCATGGCGATTTCTACCTAAACTTGAATAAATTCACTGACTTTTGCGTGTACCCGAACGAGTTTCGAACGACTTCCGCTTCAGTGTGGGTGATTAAAGAGGCCGGATTGTAATAATTGTACACTCCGGAGTCAATTCTCTTTACCTTGTTTCCCGCCTGTTTTCGCACGATTTCGCGGAGAAATTGAGCGGGGAACGGTACCTGTTAGCGAGTAGCACGCACCGGGTGGGGGATTATAAAGCCTGCCCGTTAAAGCGCAAGGATCGCTCAGGATCTTTATTCGATCGATTAAGCAAAAATTTGTCGCGACTCATTAATTTTTCCAATATGCGGGAGAAATCGCCCTTCACCTCAACCAGGATCGTTTACACTTAGCCGGTCTCGATCCTTCCTGTGGATAAATCGGGAAGAATCTGTGAGAAACAGAAGATCTCTGGTTCAGTTTAGGCTATGATCCGCGGTTCCGATCGTGATCCTTAATCCTGAACGGAGTAAAAACCGCAGATAGCGGTTCGCACGTTCCCTCACGCTGTGTCTGAGGGCTTTTCTGGCGTGTGCCAACAATCATTAATTTTTCAGTTTCACCCTTTTTGTTCGAGTGGAGTCCGCCGTGTCACTTTCGCTTTGGCAGCAGTGTCTTGCCCGATTGCAGGATGAGTTACCAGCCACAGAATTCAGCATGTGGATCCGCCCGTTGCAGGCGGAACTGAGCGATAATACGCTGGCTTTGTATGCGCCAAACCGCTTTGTGCTCGATTGGGTAAGGGATAAGTACCTCAATAATATCAACGGACTGTTGAATGATTTCTGCGGTACCGACGCGCCACAGCTGCGCTTTGAAGTCGGTGCTCGCCCTGTCACTCAGGTTGTTAAAGAAACCGCTCAGGTCGCCGTTCAGGCTCATGCGCAGCAGGTACAAGCCCCGCGCGTTGCGATTCCTGCGGCACGTCAGGGTTGGGATAACGTTCCAGCCCCGGCAGAACCGACCTACCGTTCTAACGTCAACGTGAAACATACGTTTGATAACTTCGTCGAAGGTAAATCTAACCAGCTGGCGCGCGCGGCGGCTCGTCAGGTGGCGGATAACCCTGGCGGCGCCTATAACCCGTTGTTTCTTTATGGCGGCACGGGCCTCGGTAAAACTCACCTTTTACATGCGGTGGGTAACGGCATTATTGCCCGTAAACCGAACGCCAAAGTGGTGTACATGCACTCCGAGCGTTTTGTTCAGGACATGGTGAAAGCCCTGCAGAACAACGCCATTGAAGAGTTCAAACGTTACTACCGCTCTGTTGATGCGCTGCTGATCGATGACATTCAATTCTTTGCTAACAAAGAACGATCCCAGGAAGAGTTTTTCCACACCTTCAACGCACTGCTTGAAGGTAACCAACAGATCATTCTGACCTCGGATCGCTATCCGAAAGAGATCAACGGCGTTGAAGATCGCCTGAAATCCCGCTTCGGCTGGGGTTTAACCGTGGCCATCGAGCCACCAGAGCTTGAAACACGTGTGGCGATCCTGATGAAAAAGGCGGATGAAAACGACATTCGTCTGCCGGGTGAAGTGGCGTTCTTCATTGCCAAGCGTCTGCGCTCCAATGTGCGTGAGCTTGAAGGGGCACTGAACCGCGTTATCGCCAATGCCAACTTTACCGGCCGGGCGATTACTATCGATTTCGTGCGTGAAGCGCTGCGCGATCTGTTGGCGCTGCAGGAAAAACTGGTCACCATCGACAATATTCAAAAGACGGTGGCGGAGTACTATAAGATCAAAGTGGCCGACCTGCTGTCCAAGCGTCGTTCCCGCTCTGTGGCGCGTCCGCGTCAGATGGCGATGGCGCTGGCCAAAGAACTCACCAACCACAGCCTGCCGGAAATCGGCGATGCGTTTGGGGGCCGTGACCATACGACCGTGCTGCATGCTTGCCGCAAGATCGAACAGTTACGTGAAGAAAGCCATGATATCAAAGAAGATTTCTCCAATTTAATCAGAACATTATCTTCGTGACGCTATGAAATTTACCGTTGAACGTGAACATTTATTAAAACCGCTGCAACAGGTAAGTGGTCCATTAGGTGGCCGCCCTACGTTGCCCATTCTTGGCAACCTGCTGCTGCAGGTCGCAGAGGGCTCCCTGTCGCTGACCGGGACTGACCTTGAAATGGAGATGGTCGCACGCGTCGCGCTGATACAGCCGCATGAACCGGGTGCAACCACCGTCCCTGCGCGTAAGTTCTTTGATATTTGCCGTGGCCTGCCGGAAGGTGCGGAAATTGCTGTGCAGCTGGAAGGCGACCGCATGCTGGTCCGTTCTGGCCGTAGCCGTTTCTCGCTGTCCACATTGCCAGCCGCAGATTTCCCAAATCTGGACGACTGGCAGAGTGAGGTGGAATTCACCTTGCCGCAGGCGACCATGAAACGCCTGATTGAAGCCACGCAGTTTTCGATGGCGCATCAGGACGTGCGTTACTACTTAAACGGCATGCTGTTTGAAACCGAAGGTGAAGAACTGCGCACTGTCGCCACTGACGGTCACCGTCTGGCGGTGTGTTCCATGCCGATTGGTCAGTCTTTGCCGAACCATTCGGTGATCGTGCCGCGTAAAGGCGTGATTGAGTTGATGCGTATGCTCGACGGTGGCGACAATCCGCTGCGCGTGCAGATTGGCAGCAACAACATCCGTGCGCACGTGGGCGACTTCATCTTTACCTCAAAACTGGTGGATGGCCGCTTCCCGGATTACCGTCGCGTGCTGCCGAAAAATCCGGATAAGCATCTGGATGCCGGTTGCGACATTCTCAAGCAGGCGTTTGCCCGCGCCGCCATTCTCTCGAACGAGAAATTCCGCGGTGTGCGTCTTTACGTCAGCGAGAATCAGCTGAAAATTACCGCCAACAACCCGGAACAGGAAGAAGCAGAAGAAATTCTGGATGTCACCTATGCCGGGACTGAGATGGAAATCGGCTTTAACGTTAGCTACGTACTGGACGTGCTGAATGCACTGAAATGCGAAAACGTCCGCATTTTGCTGACCGATTCTGTTTCCAGTGTGCAGATTGAAGATGCTGCCAGCCAGAGTGCGGCTTACGTCGTTATGCCAATGAGATTGTAATGGCGCTAACCCGCTTGTTGATCCGCGACTTTCGCAACATTGAAAGCGCGGATCTTGCTCTATCCCCTGGCTTTAACTTCCTGGTGGGTGCTAACGGCAGCGGTAAAACCAGCGTGCTGGAAGCTATCTATACCCTGGGACACGGTCGGGCGTTCCGCAGTTTGCAGATTGGTCGTGTGATTCGCCACGAGCAAGAGTCCTTTGTGTTACATGGGCGCTTGCAGGGGAAAGAACGTGAAATTTCTCTCGGTCTGACCAAAGATAAACAGGGTGACAGCAAAGTCCGCATCGACGGCACCGACGGCCACAAAGTGGCTGAACTGGCGCTGCTGATGCCGATGCAGCTCATCACGCCCGAGGGGTTTACTTTACTCAACGGCGGCCCCAAATACAGAAGAGCGTTCCTCGATTGGGGATGCTTTCACAACGAAGCCGGTTTCTTTACTGCCTGGAGCAATCTCAAGCGTTTGCTGAAACAGCGAAACGCTGCGCTGCGCCAGGTGACCCGCTACGCGCAACTGCGCCCGTGGGATACCGAACTCATTCCACTGGCAGAACAACTCAGCCGCTGGCGCGCAGAGTACAGCGCAGGCATCGCCGAAGATATGGCGGATACCTGCAAACAGTTCCTGCCTGAGTTCAACCTGAGCTTCTCTTTCCAGCGCGGCTGGGAAAAAGAGACTGACTATTCTGAGGTGCTCGAACGGAATTTTGAGCGCGATCGTATGCTGACCTACACCGCCCACGGGCCGCACAAAGCGGATTTCCGCATTCGTGCGGACGGTGCACCGGTTGAGGACACGTTATCGCGCGGGCAGCTCAAACTGCTAATGTGCGCCTTACGTCTGGCGCAAGGTGAGTTTCTGACTCGCGAAAGCGGGCGACGCTGCCTGTACCTCATAGATGATTTTGCCTCGGAACTTGATGACGAGCGTCGTGGTCTGTTAGCAAGCAGGCTGAAAGCGACCGAGTCGCAGGTTTTCGTCAGTGCGATCAGCGCTGAACACGTTATGGACATGTCGGACAAAAATTCGAAGATGTTCAGCGTGGAAAAAGGTAAAATAACGGATTAACCCAAGTTTAAATGAGCGAGAAACGTTGATGTCGAATTCTTATGACTCCTCCAGTATCAAAGTCCTGAAAGGGCTGGATGCGGTGCGTAAGCGCCCGGGTATGTATATCGGCGACACGGATGACGGCACCGGTCTGCACCACATGGTATTCGAGGTCGTGGATAACGCTATCGACGAAGCGCTCGCGGGTCACTGTAAAGACATCGTGGTGACGATTCACTCCGATAACTCTGTCTCCGTAACGGATGATGGCCGTGGCATTCCAACCGGTATTCACCCGGAAGAAGGTGTCTCTGCCGCGGAAGTTATCATGACCGTTCTGCACGCAGGCGGTAAATTCGATGATAACTCTTATAAAGTGTCCGGTGGTCTGCACGGCGTGGGTGTTTCGGTTGTAAACGCCCTGTCGCAGAAGCTGGAACTGGTGATTCGCCGCGAAGGCAAAGTTCACCAGCAGATTTACGTACACGGCGTGCCACAGGCTCCGCTGGCAGTAACAGGTGAAACCGAAGCGACCGGGACTCAGGTTCGTTTCTGGCCGAGCTATGAAACCTTCACCAACGTTATTGAGTTTGAATACGAGATTCTGGCGAAACGTCTGCGCGAACTGTCGTTCCTGAACTCCGGCGTGTCTATTCGTCTGCGCGACAAACGCGATAACAAAGAAGACCATTTCCACTACGAAGGCGGTATCAAAGCGTTCGTGGAATACCTGAATAAAAACAAAACCCCGATTCACCCGCACATCTTCTATTTCTCCACAGAGAAAGACGGTATCGGCGTGGAAGTGGCGCTGCAGTGGAACGACGGTTTCCAGGAAAACATCTACTGCTTCACCAACAACATTCCACAGCGTGACGGGGGGACTCACCTTGCAGGCTTCCGTGCGGCGATGACCCGTACCCTGAACGCCTACATGGACAAAGAAGGCTACAGCAAAAAAGCCAAAGTCAGCGCCACCGGTGACGATGCCCGTGAAGGACTGATTGCCGTGGTGTCTGTGAAAGTGCCGGACCCGAAATTCTCCTCACAGACCAAAGATAAACTGGTTTCTTCTGAGGTGAAAACGGCGGTAGAACAGCAGATGAACGAACTGCTGAGCGAATACCTGCTGGAAAACCCGTCTGACGCGAAAATCGTGGTTGGCAAAATTATCGATGCGGCGCGTGCCCGTGAAGCGGCGCGTAAAGCCCGTGAAATGACTCGTCGTAAAGGCGCGCTGGATTTGGCGGGTCTGCCAGGCAAACTGGCGGACTGTCAGGAACGTGACCCGGCGCTGTCCGAACTGTACCTCGTGGAAGGGGACTCCGCGGGCGGTTCTGCGAAGCAGGGCCGTAACCGTAAGAACCAGGCGATCCTGCCGCTGAAGGGTAAAATCCTTAACGTTGAGAAAGCGCGCTTCGACAAGATGCTCTCTTCTCAGGAAGTGGCGACGCTGATTACCGCGCTCGGGTGCGGCATCGGTCGCGACGAGTACAACCCGGATAAACTGCGTTATCACAGCATCATCATCATGACCGATGCGGACGTCGACGGCTCGCACATTCGTACGCTGCTGTTGACCTTCTTCTACCGTCAGATGCCAGAAATCGTTGAACGTGGCCACGTTTATATTGCTCAGCCGCCACTGTACAAAGTGAAGAAAGGCAAGCAGGAACAGTACATCAAAGACGACGAAGCGATGGATCAGTATCAAATCGCTATTGCCCTTGATGGCGCGACCCTGCACGCCAATGCTTCTGCTCCGGCACTGGCAGGCGAAGCACTGGAAAAACTGGTGGCGGAATTCAACGCGACTCAGAAGATGATTGGCCGCATGGAGCGTCGCTTCCCACGCACGCTGCTCAAAGAGCTGGTTTATCAGCCGACTCTGGCAGAAGCAGAGCTTAACAACGAACAGACCGTGACCCGCTGGGTGAACCAACTGGTGACCGTGCTGAACGAAAACGAGCAGCATGGCAGCATGTGGAAGTTTGATATTCGTGAGAATAAAGAACTGGGCCTGTTTGAGCCGATTATCCGTGTCCGTACTCATGGCGTGGATACCGACTATCCGCTGGATCAGGAATTCATTACCGGTGGTGAATACCGTCGCATCTGCACGCTCGGCGAGAAGCTGCGCGGTCTGATTGAAGACGATGCCTTCATCGAACGTGGCGAACGCCGTCAGCCAGTAGCCAGCTTCGAGCAGGCGCTGGAGTGGCTGGTGAAAGAGTCACGTCGTGGCCTGTCTATCCAGCGTTATAAAGGTCTGGGTGAAATGAACCCTGACCAGCTGTGGGAAACCACGATGGACCCAGAAAGCCGCCGTATGCTGCGCGTAACGGTGAAAGATGCTATCGCTGCCGATCAGCTGTTCACCACCCTGATGGGTGATGCGGTTGAACCGCGTCGTGCATTTATCGAAGAGAACGCCCTGAAAGCGGCGAACATCGATATTTAAACACAACCCCTTGTATGTTTAAAGTCACTTCAGTTACCCGTCATCAGGCGGGTACACTGTCACTGTGTTTGACCTGATGTCACAGCCTGTCCACCCTCTGGGCCTGTAAGCCCGCGGGAGAGCTTCTGGCGTGACATCAGCTTTCCTGTAAACCCGAACAGCTGCCAGGGCGGCCGATGCCAGCCCGTATCTTACAAGGCCGGGAGACATGAAAATGACCGAATATTCTTTCGTCGGCGTCGATATCGCCAAAGAGACTTTTGACGTATTTATCAGCCCGTCAGGCCAGTTCCTGCATCTGGAAAACACGCCTGCCGGACATCAGCAACTTCTTGCGCAACTGACGCCGCTGAACATCAAACTTGTCGTGATGGAAGCCACCAGTCGCTACCACAACCTGCTGGCTGTCACCCTTGAACTCGCGGGTGTCCCGGTTGCTGTTGTGAACCCCAGACAGGTTAAAAACTTCGCCCGGGCCCTCGGGACGCTGTACAAAACAGACCCGAATGATGCGCGAGTCATCTGCGAGTTCGGCCGCCGGATGGAGCCGGATATCCGGCCAGCACCGGATGAGCAGACTCAGCGCCTGGCCATGATGGTGGCACGTCGCCGCCAGTTAGTGGATAACCGGACAATGGAGCAAAACCGCTATGGTACCTGCGATGATGAGCTTATCCGGATGGGCATCAGGCGGCACATAGACTGGCTCAACGGAGAGATAAAAGGCACGGATGACGACATAGACAGGCAGATACGGGTCATGCCGCTGTGGCGGGAGAAAGTGAAGTTACTGGAAGAGGTCAAGGGAATAGGGAAGACAACGATGGCGGTACTGTTGTCGATGCTGCCGGAGCTGGGGCAACTGAGCCGTCGAAAAATCAGTGCACTGGTGGGCGTGTGTCCGTACGCGCATGACAGCGGAAAGATGAAAGGAAAGCGATGTATCTGGGGCGGTCGAAGTGCAGTGAGGGCAGCGCTGTATATGGCGACGCTGTCAGCGGTGCGTCACAACCCGGTGATAAAGGCGTTCTTTGAGAGACTGAGAGCGAAAGGGAAAGCGTTTAAAGTCGCGATGACGGCATGTGTGAGGAAACTGGTGACAATCCTGAACGCAATGCTGAGAGATAATGCAAAATGGGTGGCAGGTTAGCTGCCACCGGTTGACTTTAAACACAGCTGCTCTCCC
>NZ_JBLFJW010000032.1:0-65307 GCF_047713085.1 Pantoea sp. sgz302252 | reverse complement strand
GGCATCAAAGCCAAACCAGGCTGGCTGATCGTGGTGGCCGGACACACCGATAACACCGGCAATCCTCAACTGAACCAGACGCTGTCTTTGAAGCGCGCCGCAGCGGTGCGTGACTGGATGCGCGACACCGGTGACGTGCCGGAAAGCTGTTTCGCCGTGCAGGGCTATGGCGAAAGTCGACCTGTCGCAACAAATGACACCACGGAAGGGCGAGCGCTTAACCGCCGTGTCGAAATCAGTCTGGTGCCACAGGCTAACGCCTGCCAGATACCAGGCAAAACCCCAGCGTCATCGCAGGATGATGACGTTTCTCAACACTAATGGAGTAAATCCGATGGCAATTCCAGTTTATCTTTGGCTGAAAGACGACGGCGGTGCGGATATCAAAGGTTCTGTAGACGTGCAGGATCGTGAAGGCAGCATCGAAGTTGTCGCTCAGGAGCATAACCTGTACATCCCGACCGACAACAACACCGGCAAGCTGACCGGTACCCGTATCCACACCCCGTTCCTGTTCACCAAGGAAATCGACTCCTCCAGCCCGTACCTGTACAAGGCTGTGACCACCGGTCAGACCCTCAAGTCTGCGGAATTCAAGTGGTACAAAATCAACGACGCGGGCCAGGAAGTGGAGTACTTCAACACCAAACTGGAAAACGTGAAAGTGGTGAAAGTGAATCCTGAAATGTACGACATCAAGGATCCTTCTAAAGAGAAGCACAACCACCTTGAGCGCATTGAACTGCGTTACGAAAAAATCACCTGGACCTACAAAGACGGCAACATCATTCATTCCGATTCCTGGAACGAACGCGCCACGGCGTAATCCCGTTGCGGGCAGGCTTGCGCCTGTCCGCAGTTTTTCGCTGAGCGTCTGCCCACGCAGGCCCTGAGCGAAAAATCACATTCTGCCTTCCTGACCTTATGCGCTTTGGTAAGTACACAGCGATGGGCGGTAGCGTGCCCGGGAAAAAATAAAGAGAGAGAAAAATGGAAACTTCAGCCGTCCTGTTACGCCGACTCAATCCTTACTGCGCCCGCGCGCTGGAAGGCGCAGCTTCTCTGTGCCAGACCCGTGCGCATGCGGAAATCCTGCCAGAGCACTGGCTGCTGAAGCTGCTGGAGCAGGGCGAAGGCGATCTCACCGTGCTGGCACGTCGCTACGAGTGGGATATGGACGGCATGTGGCAGGCGCTGCTGGGCTGGCTGGATAACCTGCCGCGTTCCGTGCGCGGCCGTCCTCAACTGGCGGAGTCTCTGAATCAGTTGCTGAAACAGGCGTGGATGGCGGCTTCATTGCAGGGCGAAGAGCAAATCCGCAGCCAGCACTTACTGCTGGCACTGATTGAAAGCCCGAAACTGATCCGCTGCGATGGCCTGTGGCCACTGTTCACGCTGGGCCAGAGCCAGCTGGAACGTCTGCGTCCTTTGCTGGATGCGCAGTCTGACGAGCGCCCGGAACTTCAGCTTGAAGAAGAACTGATTGCTTCGACGGGCGGCGATGTTGAGATGATCGGCCGTCCGGCAGGCAGCGAAGTGAAAGAGGGCGAGCTCAATCCGGCCCTGCAAAATGCGCTGGATAAATTCACCCTGGATGTCACGGCGAAAGCGAAAGAGGGCAAAATCGACCCGGTCTTTGGTCGCGATACCGAAATCCGCCAGATGGTCGATATTCTCTCTCGCCGTCGTAAAAACAACCCGATTCTGGTCGGCGAACCGGGCGTGGGGAAAACTGCGCTGGTAGAAGGCCTGGCGCTGCGTATTGCCGAAGGCAACGTGCCGGAATCGCTCAAACCTGTGATTTTGCGCACGCTTGACCTCGGTCTGCTTCAGGCTGGCGCGGGCGTGAAAGGCGAGTTCGAGCAGCGTCTGAAAAACGTTATCGATGCCGTGCAGCAGTCGCCAGTGCCGATTTTGCTGTTTATCGATGAAGCGCACACCATTATCGGCGCGGGTAATCAGGCGGGTGGCGCAGATGCCGCGAACCTGCTGAAACCGGCGCTGGCGCGTGGCGAACTGCGCACCATCGCCGCGACAACCTGGTCCGAATACAAACAATATTTTGAACGCGATGCCGCGCTGGAGCGCCGCTTCCAGATGGTGAAAGTCGACGAGCCGGATGACGACACCGCGTGCCTGATGCTGCGCGGCCTGAAATCCCGCTACGCTGAACACCACAATGTTCACATCACCGATGATGCGGTGCGCGCGGCGGTTACACTTTCCCGCCGCTATCTGACAGGCCGCCAGCTACCGGATAAAGCCGTTGATTTGCTGGATACCGCGAGCGCCCGTGTACGTATGAGCCTGGATACCGTGCCGGAACAGCTAACCCGCATCCGCGCACAAATCACCGCGCTTGAGATGGAGAAGCAGGCGCTGCTGGAAGACATCGCGCTGGGCAGCCAGACGCACGGTGAACGCCTGTCAGTCATCGAGCAGGAAGAAGTCAGCCTGATTGTTGAGCTGGATAAGCTGGAAACCCAGTACGGCGAAGAGCTGAAACTCACCGGGCAACTCCTTGAAACCCGCCAGGATATCTCGCGCCAGAGCGAGACGAATGCGCTGCAACAGCAGCTGAGTGGCATGCAGCAAAACAGCCCACTGCTTTCTGTTGATGTGGACGTACGCACTGTGGCGACAGTGATTGCCGACTGGACGGGCGTGCCGCTTTCCTCCCTGATGAAAGATGAGCAGACAGAACTGCTGAGCCTGGAGCAGGAGATTGGCAAGCGCGTGGTTGGGCAGGATGTGGCGCTCGAAGCCATCGCCCAGCGCCTGCGTGCCGCCAAAACCGGCTTAACGTCTGAAAACGGACCGCAGGGCGTGTTCCTGCTGGTTGGCCCAAGCGGCGTGGGGAAAACCGAAAGTGCGCTGGCGCTGGCAGATTCCCTGTATGGCGGTGAAAAATCCTTGATCACCATCAACCTGTCGGAATACCAGGAGCCGCATACCGTTTCACAGTTGAAGGGTTCCCCTCCGGGCTACGTCGGTTACGGCCAGGGCGGCATTCTGACCGAAGCCGTGCGCAAGCGCCCGTACAGCGTGGTGCTGCTGGATGAAGTGGAGAAAGCCCACCGCGATGTCATGAACCTGTTCTACCAGGTCTTTGACCGTGGCTTCATGCGCGACGGCGAAGGCCGCGAGATTGACTTCAGAAATACAGTAATTCTGATGACCTCGAATCTCGGCAGTGATCACTTAATGCAGTTTCTTGAAGAAAATCCGACAGCCAGCGAAGGCGAATTACACGAATTACTGCGCCCGATTTTGCGAGATCACTTCCAGCCAGCACTGTTAGCACGTTTCCAGACTGTGATTTATCGCCCACTTTCTGAACAAGCCATGCGCTCAATTGTGGAAATGAAACTCGATCAGGTGAGCAAACGCCTGCACCGCCATTACGGGTTGACGTCACACGTTGACGTAAGTCTGTATGACGCACTCACATCCGCCTGTCTTTTGCCTGACACTGGGGCGCGTAACGTCGACAGCTTACTCAATCAGCAAATCCTGCCAGTTTTGAGCCAGCAACTTCTTAGCTACATGGCGGCAAAGAATAAACCCAAGTCCTTAACATTAGGCTGGAGTGAAGACGAGGGGATTGAGCTTGAATTTGATGTCGAGGCATTCATAGCCACAGGAGAGGCGTAATGAGCACGAACCCGGTACTCAGATTTAGCCATAACCACCATCTGCTGAAAGTCTCTGGCAGTAGTGCTGAACTGGATGTGCTGGCTTTTGAAGGGCAGGAAGCCCTGAGCAAGCCGTTCAGCTATCGGGTGGAGTTCACCAGCGCCGACCATGCCATCAGCAAAGAGAGGATGCTGATGAAAGCCGGGTCCCTGACGCTGCAGGCCCCGGTGGACCAGGGCTTCGGGATTAAAATCCAGCAACCGGTGCGGGTAATTCAGGGGGTGGTGAGCGGGTTTGAACGCCTCAGCACCTCGGAGGATGAAACCCGTTACGCCCTGACGCTGACGCCGCGCCTGGCGCTGCTGGACCGTTCGCACGAGAACGCGATTTACCAGGATATTTCAGTTCCCGGCATTGTGGAGAAAATCCTGCGCGAGCGTCACGGCCTGAAAGGCCAGGATTTTGTTTTCTCGCTGACCAAAGAGTACCCGCGCCGTGAACAGGTGATGCAGTACGGGGAAGATGACCTGCACTTTATTACCCGTCTGCTGGGTGAAGTGGGTATCTGGTTCCGTTTCACGACAGACACGCGTCTCCACATTGATGTGGTCGAGTTTTACGACAGCCAGCAGGGGTATGAAAAAGGCCTGAGCCTGCCGTCAGTGCCGCTGTCCGGCCAGCATTCCAAAGGCGTGGACTCGGTGTGGGGCATGGAAAGCCACCACCATGTGGTGCAAAAACAGGTCAGCACCCGCGATTACAACTACCGCCAGGCCACCGACGACATGAATGCCCAGGTGGATGCGACCCGGGGAGACGGCACCACCTACGGCGAAGCCTACCATTACGCGGACAACTACCTGACGCAGGGCAGTGCCTATGACCACAACCCGGCACCCGAGTCCGGGGCTTTCTATGCCCGCATCCGCCACGAGCGTTATCTGAATGGTCAGACGCAGGTGGCGGGCATCACCAGTAGCCCGACGCTGTCCCCGGGCCAGGTGCTGAAAGTCACCGGCGGCTTCGAAGTGGCCGACGTGTTCAGCGCGGGCGTGCTCATCACGGGCATGACCAGCTATGCAAGACGCGATAAGGATTTTGTGGTCCATTTCAGTGGCCTGCCGGACAGCACTGATTTTGGTTTCCGCCCGGAGCCGGGCAAGCGTCCGGTGATGGCAGGCACCTTACCGGCCCGCGTAACGAGCACCACTGTCAATGACACCTACGGCCACATCGACAAGGACGGCCGCTATCGCGTCAACATGCTGTTTGACCGTGATAACTGGGAGACCGGGTTTGAAAGCCTGTGGGTTCGCCAGTCACGCCCGTATGCCGGGGACACTTACGGCCTGCATCTGCCGCTGCTGGCAGGCACTGAAGTGGCGATTGGTTTTGAAGACGGCAACCCTGACAGACCATATCTTGCAGGCGTGCTGCACGATTCGGCGCACGGCGACCACGTCACCATCCGCAACTACAAACGCAACGTGCTGCGCACCCCGGCGAACAACAAAATCCGCCTCGACGATGAGCGCGGCAAGGAGCATATCAAGGTCTCCACCGAGTACGGCGGCAAGAGTCAGCTGAATCTCGGGCATTTAGTGGATGCTGAGAAGCAGAAGCGCGGTGAGGGTTTTGAGCTCAGAACCGACAGCTGGGGAGCCATCCGGGCACAGAAAGGGATGTTCATCAGCGCTGATGGGCAGGCGAAGGCGCAGGGGCTACAGCGCGAAATGCAAGCGGCGCTTAAGGAACTTGACGCTGCCAGAGAGGTAACTTCTGGATTACGTCATGCCGCTCAAGCAGCTCAGGCGGAATTAGCCGATCTTGAGAAACAAACGGCGCTAATGAATGACACGCTTAATGATCTTAAGCAGCAAGCATTACTTTTGTCAGCCCCTTCGGGAATAGCGCAGGTCACTCCAGCGAGTGTGCAAGTTTCTGCAGGTGAAAATTTAATCGTTACGGCAGGTCAAAATGCAGATCTGAGCATTGCCAAAAAATTTACTCTGGCGGTGGGCGATATTCTGAGTTTATTCGCACATAAACTCGGGATAAAAATGTATGCCTCGGAGGGCAAAGTAGATATTCAGGCGCAATCTGATGCGCTGAATTTATTTGCTAAACAGCAGCTTTCTATTGCCAGTTCAGACAACAGTGTTGTCATTTCGGCTAAGAAAGAAGTCCTCTTAGTTTGTGGTGGGTCATTTATACGGTTAAGTGACGCGGGAGTTGAAGTCGGTACTGGCAAAAATGTCACGTTGAAATGCATTGCGGTTCAGCAGCAGTCTGCTTCCACGTTAAATTCATCTCTTTCTCTGCCTTCGGGCTGTAAACCTGGGGTCATTTCTGCGGCTCAGCAACAAGGGGCTGTAGTGACTCTTGGCTAATAGATGAGGAAAAAATGATGACCAAAAAATTAGCTGTTTTGGGCGATCGGACGACCAATGGAAAAATAGTTTCGGCAACTGCCAACTATTTCAGTGAGGGAAAGCAGGTGGCACAAAATAACGATAAAGCTATCTGTAGTGTTTGCAAAGGAACATTCCCTGTTCAGGCTACTGCTGTGGGCATTGTCAGCAATGGCATACTTCTGGTGCAGGATCAGGATCGTGTTCTTTGCCAATGTTCCAGTCATAAGGTGATCGCCGGTTCTAATTTTTTTACCGGTTAAGTTAGACACTTTGTATTTGCAGGTTTAGCTAAAAAAAGGACTGTAATATGGCATGCCAGGGTTTATGCACAACGAAAGGTTTGACGGTTCTGCCAGTACGGTATGCCGTAGTGCCGGAAAATATTAATGCCAGTTTACCTGGGTGGGCGAACGATCCGCGCATTACAGGGGTAAAACTTGCCAATAATGAAAAGTACACACTCCGGGCGCTTCGCCAGGGTTACCTCTACGTTTTCTATGAAAAAGGAAAACAAGGTACCAACTACTGGCAATGTTACAGCATTGCTCCTGATGGTTCATTGTGGCTGCAGCAGGTGGCTTCTAATCCAGCTGCGGTGGATAAGGCTATGTGCGAAACGGGCGAACATATCGCGCAAAACGTAGAGTTCATGAGCATTGAGTCCCCGGATAAATGCGGCAATGTGTGGTTTGCTTTCAGCCAGTATCCGTGGGAGCAGGAAACGCTCGATCGGTATCGCTCAACGCCGAAAGATCGCAGTGAGAGAATGCAGAAAGTCATGCCTTCTGTGTTGGGCGCGCAGCGCAGTAAAACAGGGACTGAAGTTACCGAATCTAGCCTGAATCAGGTTCTGGACTATCAAGTTCCTTCTGTTTTCGGTCTGTTGCCAGGGCCGGATGATGTAAAGGTTCAGAACGTCAGCCGGGCGCCGTCGCTCTGGGACCCGACGGTGGATGATCCGTGGCGGATCAATAACGATGTGGTGAAAATGCAGTCCAGTTTGTATCCATGGGCGAAAGGTCGCAGTGGTATGACAACGGCGACGGTCACGGCAATGCAAAAGCGAAGCGAGGGGATGACGCCACTGCTGCTTCCTCTTTGGGATCCGGTGGGGATCGTGCATGAACTGAACGGCTGGAGCCAGGATGTTCTGGGGCGTCAGAAGCAGTTCCTGCAGGAGCGTGAGCTGGAGTTTCTGACGAAAACGAACCTCGATGCAATAAAAACGCTGCTGGAAAATAATGTCCAGACGCGTGGTGAGGATCAACTTGCGCGAGCGGGTGAAAGCTCAATGCTCTCGGACAAATTCCTGGATACGCGTTTGCAGGCACTTGAGAGGCGTTATCAGGGGAAGCCTGATGTGCTGACGCAAATCAGGGCGGATGACAAATTAGTCAGAAACTGGCATGCGCAGAATGTAACGGCATCGTACCCCGAAAGCGTTTTGATGAGTCAGCCTGAACCACTGGCCGCTCACCAGAGACGTGTTGCCGCGATAAAAGCTCAGGTTGACAAGGAACTGGCTGAACGCCCTAAAGTTTTCAGTGATGTTCGGGCCAGGAGTTGGGCGCCCTACCAAAAACAGCTAAACACAATCCGACAGGCGAACTTCGATACTTGCTACAAGAGCCTGGGTGACACCGTTAACGCTATCTTCCAGAAAAGGATCGTCAGCGTTGTGAACTGGCTGAGTGCGCCTCTGTTGGTGGCAACGCTGGATGATTTTCACTGCGTGACACAACGAGCAGGGCTTTTCTACCAGTCAGCCGTGGGCATGGCAATGCAAGGCATCAACAGCTGCCCTGCAGGGGCTGCAAAACTGGATGGTTGGTGGGGGGAGTACAGCACAGGTAATCGTACCAATCTGCTGTGGCGGCATGTAGCGGCAAACAATCCAAACATGATGGGCGAGCTGGAGCCGTTTCTGGCAACGGTGAAGGGCAGAAAGGATGAAGAGGTAACGCCGCTGACAGCCACAGCCGTGACTGCTGCTCTGATGCAGCAGGTTGGTAATATGAAAAAACTGGAAGGGTATTACCAGAAATCTTTGGGCAATGTCGTGAAGGGCTTGAAGGAAAACGCCAGTAAGTTAGAAGTGGAGCTTTTCAGGACCGATGCGTTTATCGTGGCAGTCGGTGATCGGGTAAGCCGCGTTCTGCTGGTTGATAAGATAGGCGAAAAGTTGGCGACCACTGCATTCCGGCTGGTATTTATGGTAAGAGCTGGGGTGCCGTCAGAGAAAGTTCACTCGTTAGTGAATGAATACCTTAAAGATGCGCCGGCTTTGCGTCAGACGGTGCTGGCAGGTGTCCGCAACAGTAAACGCTTTATGGCAAGCCAAAGTGAAGTGGTGACCATTAAGCAGACACTGAGCAGCAAGCTGGAAGAGCATTTTTCGACAGAGAAGGGCAAGGGCGAATACCGGCTGGCAAGAATAAACAGCCTGTTGTTAGTGCTGAATGCAATGGATTTTATCTACCTTTGCGGACAGGTACAGGATGAGAAAAAGCCGCTGTCGAGTCTGATGGCTAGTGGGCTGGCAATGGTAAGCCAGGGGACTTCGGTCTTTTTACCTGCAATAGAAAAAGGCCTGGAAGCGCGACCGCTGACGGTGGCCTGGATTAAAGGCGCAGGTGCGGCGGCAGGCGGTGCCGCTTCGCTATTTTCGGTGTATGCAGACTGGTGTTCAACAAAGGCTGAGTTTGAGAATAACCGTTTTGTTCTGATGAGTGTTTTGGGACTAAAAACATTCGTTGATGTACTGGGGGCTGTAAAATCTGTTGGTCTACTATTGGAAGTAATTGACAAGCCGCTTGCTCAGAAATACGCAGGGAAAATCACTGGTTTTCTAGCTGTAGAATTTTTAGGCATCCGTGTGCTGGCGGTACTGATGACATGGGAAGCGATGATAGCAATAACACTGTTGCAGATGGTGGTAACCTGGATCTCAGATAATGAACTCCAACTGTGGTGTAAGAAATCAGTGTTTGGAACTGCTCCGTTAAATCGTTCCCTAGTTGATCAGGATAAAGCGCTGGAAGCAGCAATCAAGGATATTTCATGAATTCAGTTGAACAAAAGCCGATATGCTCACGGTTTGTCAAACCCGAAAAACTGGCAGATTTACGTACTAAACAAGAAATTGAGGTGATGAACGGCAGACCCTGGACACGAGAGCTGCCTCCTCCACCGGTATTACCGCCTTATGGGCCTCTGGAAAAAATCAGTGGGCGGCTGGAATCCTTCAGCAGTGAATACTTTAGAGAGTACTTTGACGTAAAAGCCTACAGGACCAGCAGTCTGCCGGAGATATCCGATGCTCAGCGTGGCGCGGCGGCGGCGGCGGCAATCTCTGCAGGAAGCCCCGGCGTTGGGATTGCAATTATGGCCGAGAGCGAATCTTCGAATGATTCAGCGGAGTACGTCCAGGGGATGATTAATGGCAGGCCGTTTCGTGGCTGGGTCGGAATAACCCGGCTTAAAGCAGGTGATGATGTTGATATGGTGGTTGAGTGGCAGCATGACCACTATGAGGTGTATGCCATTGCACTACCAGAGGAAAGAATAGTTTCAATTTGCCCAAAATGCGATATGGGCCATATGGCTCATATGCTTTGGCGAATAAAAAATATGTTTATTCTCACTGCAATATTCATTTTCACAGTGACGCTATTTGGCATTATTAGTGATGTAATGGATGGCTCCTGGAGTGGATTTTACAATTTTATTTTTATATATCACTGGTTATACATTATCGCTTTGCTGGGGGGAGGGGGGCTTTCTGGGTTGATAGCACTTTCCGCCTATAAAGCCTGTGCTCCCACTCGCTGCAAACTGACAGAGGAAATATGTCAGTTTCTATGTGTGCAAAACGTTGCAACTACTAATCTTAATAAAACAACAAAAGAACGAGAGCAACAGTTGAAAGATAAAGGTATGTGGCATGAGCCTGGTGATAAGAATAAGCCTGCATGCCCTAGTGGAAAGGTCCTTTATTCGGCGGAATATTGGTTCTATTACTAATTGTCATCTTTAAACGTATCAGGCTAATAAAGATAAAACGCTGGAAGCAGCAATCAAGGATATTTCATGAATTCAGTTGAACAAAAGCCGATATGCTCACGGTTTGTCAAACCCGAAAAACTGGCAGATTTACGTACTAAACAAGAAATCGAGGTGATGAACGGCAGACCCTGGACACGAGAGCTGCCTCCTCCGCCGGTATTACCGCCTTATGGACCTCTGGAGAAAATCAGTGGGCGGCTGGAATCCTTCAGCAGTGAATACTTTAGAGAGTACTTTGATGTAAAAGCCTACAGGACCAGCAGTCTGCCGGAGATATCCGATGGTCAGCGTGGCGCTGCTGCGGCGGCGGCAATCGCTGCAGGGAGCCCCGGCGTTGGGGCTGTAATCATGGCCGAGAGCGAATCTTCGAATGATTCAGCGGAGTACGTCCAGGGGATGATTAATGGCAGGCCGTTTCGCGGTTGGGTCGGAATAACCCGGCTTAAAGCAGGCGATGATGTTGATATGGTGGTTGAGTGGCAGCACGACCATTATGAGGTGTATGCCATTGCGCTACCAGAGGAGAGAATAGTTTCAATTTGTCCAAAATGCGATATGGGCCATATGGCTCATTTCCTTTATCGCTTAAGGAATATGTTTTTTTTGACCATGATGTTAATAATGATGTTTATTATTGTATGCCTGATAAAATCAGTGACTGGAGCTGGTTGGGGAAGTGTCGAGTTCTGGAAATATTTTGGGTTTCCTATTTTTATATTTTCATGTGGAAGTTTTGTTGTTTCAGGATTAATTGCATTTTCTGCTTATAAAGCTTGTGCGCCAACGCGTTGTAAATTGGCAGAGGAAATATTTTATCTATTGGGTATGAAAAAAATAGAGAGAGTTAACCTTAATAAAATCACAAAAGACTACGAGCAATATCTTATCGCTAAAGGTAAATGTCATGTCCATGGTGATAAAAATAAACCTGCTTGTCCCAGTTCGAAATTCATCTATTCTATGGAGTATTGGTTTTATTATTAGTTCTTTTTTACAAAATGTGGTGCTTGAATGTTAATTGGCTAGGTAAAATAATTTACGGTATCGTACTACAGACATGAATTTATTCTGAACTGGATATCGGATGGTAAGCTTCAAAACCAGTCTTTGGCACGGCTCCATTCAATAGAATGCATGGCAGAGCAGGACACGGACCTGGAAGCAGCAATTAAGGATATTTCATGAATTCAGTTGAACAAAAGCCGATATGCTCACGGTTTGTCAAACCCGAAAAACTGGCAGATTTACGTACTAAACAAGAAATCGAGGTGATGAACGGCAGACCCTGGACACGAGAGTTGCCTCCTCCGCCGGTATTACCGCCTTATGGGCCTCTGGAGAAAATTAGTGGGCGGCTGGAATCCTTCAGCAGTGAATACTTTAGAGAGTACTTTGACGTAAAAGCCTACAGGACCAGCAGTCTGCCGGAGATATCCGATGGTCAGCGTGGCGCGGCGGCGGCAATCGCTGCAGGGAGCCCCGGCGTTGGGGTTGTAATCATGGCCGAGAGCGAATCTTCGAATGATTCAGCGGAGTACGTCCAGGGGATGATTAATGGCAGGCCGTTTCGCGGTTGGGTCGGAATAACCCGGCTTAAAGCAGGCGATGATGTTGATATGGTGGTTGAGTGGCAGCATGACCATTATGAGGTGTATGCCATTGCGCTGCCAGAGGAGAGAATAGTTTCAATTTGTCCAAAATGCGATATGGGTCATATGGCTCATATGCTTTGGCGGATCAAAAATATGATTGTACTAACGGTCATAATAATTACTGTGATTATGGTTATGCTTCTGATTAGAGATATAATAAATGGCTATGCAGTGATTTATTATTGGGAGAGATATGCGGGCCCGATATATATGTTTTGGGGTGGTGCTTTGGGTGTCGCAGGCTTAATTGCTTTCTTCGCTTACAAGGCCTGCGCCCCTACCCGTTGCAAATTGACAGAGGAAATATGTCATTTGTTAGGGGTGAAAAACGTTGCAGCAACTAATCTAAATAAAACAACAAAAGAACGAGAGCAACAGTTGAAAGATAAAGGTATGTGGCATGAGCCTGGTGATAAGAATAAGCCTGCATGCCCTAGTTCTAAGTTAATTTTCTCAGGTGAGAGCTGGTTTTACTATTAAAAATAGTGCATTTGTGGGACCTGGCTTAATTGATGATGTTTTTGTAATGCTGTAGGTGTTAGCAAGCTATGGCAGATAACTTCAGGTTGGCTTGATGGGGTTTATTATGGAAAGTGAATCTTTTTACGATCTAAAAGAAAAAATCACTAATGCAGCATTTGGAAAAAGTGGAGAATGTTTTCTTTTAATAGATGCATCTTTAGCGCAATATCAATCAGATACATCTCTGCATGATGTGCTGAAAGACTATAAATCATATCCTGTTATATTCCATCAGGATGAACTCCTTGGCGCTTTACCGCTTTTCATTTTTCCTCTTCATGCAATGGATGAAATAGATGGAAAGTTATTTGAAAATAGTATTCAGCATGCGTTAAATGAGTTGAAAGCTGAGCGGCTTGATGCAGGCGAAGGACGCAGTGTCTGTGCGTGGATCTCGACGGAATTAACAGGGGAACAGCTTGCCGAACAAATCGCTTTGTCTGCTGTTCAGTCGATTCAATCTGTTGGTGATATACTGCTGCGTTTTTTCGACCCCTCTGTATTTGGGCCGTTAATGCCTGTTCTCGATAGCTGGCAAAAACAACAACTGCTAAGCAACATTAATACATGGACTTTCATCGATGGGGATGGTGTTGTGCAGGTAGTGAATGGCGACAGTGAGTGCAAGAAAAAATTGAACTACTCACTTGGACTAACCGAGCTAAATTTATCAGAAATGAGTCGGGTGTTGGTTGTCAATAAAATTTTGCGCGTATACAGAAAAATAAATTCGGATGATAAGCTCAGTGAGCGTGAAGTGGTAGAGTTATTGCATCCTGCACTGAAGTATTATTATTCATCTTTCACCCCATCCGATAATGATGCTGTAGAATTTGGCCTTGATGTGCTGAAAGTTCAACGCCTATTTTATCAAAATGGGGTGCTTGATAAATACATATCTAACAATCGTAACAAAAATCTTCAGTCATACTCAGATGTGAAATCCAGAATTGATAGACAGATATATTAAGAAATGGTGCTTTAGCTTAATGGAAGTGTGCCATTGATAATGATGGAGAGTGATATGAGTTGGCCGGTGCAAATAATTCCTCCTGGTGATAAGATTCCCTCCATAAAATGGAAGCGGTGGTTTTATTTTTTTATCTGTTTTTTAATGGTAATGATTGTGGCTTGGGGGAGTGTTAAAATCATTGCGCCCGCCGAAGAGCATAATTTTTCAAAAACATTCACTATGTTGTTCTTTATATGGTTGTTTGTCTACTCTGTTATTCTTTCCATTAGAACTTATTACTATGGTGTTTGTTTGTCGGCATACGAAGCAAGAGAGCAGGAGGCTATGTTGACAAGGCAGGGTTGGACGGAATGGGCTAGTCGAAAGTTTTATGTTCCTGCTTATAAGTTATTTCTCCCTTCTGTCATATCACAATCTGATATAGCGACCTCTCATTTCGTTGAAATATATAGCGAGCAGCAATTAAAATTACGTGGCCATAATGGGGATGCTTACACAGAAGAACAATTAATTTATGAGCTATTAGCGTCCGTCAGAGCGCAACTGATAAACTTGAAGAAAACATGCGTATTTGACGTAATATTCACCTATGGTAGTGGCTATGCTACGTTCTCAACATTCAAAGAATGTTGGACTGCAATCGGTTTTTCAGATGACTGCCTTGGTAATTGTTTTTATTGGAACGATATATTAGAGCCAGAATTCGACTCGCTATCTAATATTGAGGCTGGCAGAGTGTCGATAATAATATCTGCAAACATTGAAAGTATTGAGAGATATTGCTCAGACTCAACCGAGTTTGCTTCAATTTTGTTGGTGGCGCACCGAGAAATACTGGCAAAGAACGAAAGTGGTGGCGTGGCATTGCGAACGATGGCATGCGACAAAGATTCAATGAAACAAGAGGTTATTCAAATGATGACTTACCAGCCGGATGTATTTAAGTCGTCAAAGGTACTTTTTAGCAATATGAGTGTGAATGATGCTTTAGATGTTTCGGAGGTGCTAAGAACGTTAAGCTTATCCATGGATATCAAGTGGGAGTATGAGACTCAGCATTTAAATTTAATACTGGGTAAGTTAAGCGATACTCATTTTTGGTTGGTGTTTGCACTGGCTCTCTTCATATCTGAAACAAACAATGAGCCGGTTTTGATAGTCGCCAGCGTTGGTGATGACTATGTGTTTAATGTCATTGGACCGTTTGATAATAGCAGGGAGCTTTAAATTGAGAACCTCAGCAAAATGGAGAGTCATCGGACTTGTATCCTGTCTTATTATTTTTGGCGTGCTGATTTTTATTGGATGCTACTACTATGGGGATACCTTTGGGTGGGCATCACCTAAAGAAAAAGTGAGTCTTTGGTTCTTATGCATGTTTTTGTTCTCCGTGTTCCTGATGTTAATGAATTTCGGAGTGTGGTTCTACCAAAGGGAGCCTCGTTTTCAGCCTAATAAAATAGGTGGGGCAGGCGCAGCTAACTTCCATGGTAAAGATAAAAAGTCCAACAAAAAAGATCCTTTAAAAGCCCACCTCCGCCGCCGCTATGGCATCTTCTGGCGAAACAAAACCCGCCTGCTGTTAGTGACCGGCGAAGAGACAGCCATTGAACAGCTGGTTCCTGGCTTACAAAGCAGTCAATGGCTGGAAGGTGACCGTACGGTATTGATTTACGGCGGCAGTCTGACTGTTGAGCCCGATAAGGAAAAATACTCTGCGCTGCGTAAATTGCGGCGTGGACGCCCGCTGGACGGCATTGTCCGGGTGATCAGCGAAGAGCAGAATCTCACGCCTCAGGTGAGCGACAACGATTTGCGCGGGCTGGAGAAAATCAGCGAAGCATTACGTTACTCTGCGCCCGTCTGGCTGTGGCAACTTTGTGGCAGTGAGTGGTCTCAGTCTGGGCGTGAAGCACAGTCTGTGGGTATCACTCTGCCGTTACGGGCGCTGCCGGATTCCGTGTCAACACAGCTCAGAACGCTACTTCCGCAACTACGGGAACAGGGGATTTCTCAGATTGCTGAGAAGCGTCAGTTCGATTTTCTGTTGCGTCTTGCTCAGCAACTTGAGCAGGGGGAAAGCAAGCTCTGGGCATCCCGCCTGATGCCATGGTTATACGGTTCTCAACAGCGCGTCCCGCTGCGGGGGCTGATGTTCAGTCAGATCAATAAGCCAGAACTGTTCAGCGATGAGACTGAAAAAGAAACGGCGTATCTGCAGCCTTTACACCAACACGCACTGACTTTGCCGGCCACCTGGCTTGGGGTTACTGAAGATTGCACTCGTGTTCGTGGCCGCCGTGTTGGCATGGCCTGGGAACAGATTTTGGCCTGGTGCCTCATGGCTGTAGTGGGGTTGTGGGGCGCTGGTCTGCTGCTCTCTTTTGCTCTGAATTACGGCCAGATTTCTTCGGTGGCGGGTAAAGCTCGCGCCCTGGTGAATCACCCGTCCGTTTCTGACTACCAGCTTACGGCGTTGCATGAACTGCGAAACGCCGCGGGTCGCTTGCAGCATAACGTCCAGGAAGGGACTCCGTGGTATCAGCGTTTTGGCCTTGACCATAATCAGCAATTGCTTAGCGCAATGTTGCCCTGGTACGGCGTGGCGAATAATCGTTTGATTCGTGATCCGGCCAGTGAAGCTCTGATGCAAAAGCTCACTGCGTTGGCAAATTCAGCCCCGAACAGCGATCAGCGCACGCAACTGGCGAAACCAGGTTACGACCAGTTGAAAGCCTGGTTGATGATGGCCCATCCGGACAAAGTGGATGGCGCGTTTTATGCCCAAACCATGAAAACGGTGCAGCCAATACGCATGGGGATTTCTACCGGTCTCTGGCAGAGTCTTTCACCAGATTTATGGGCGTTCTCTATTTCTGAACTGCCGCAACAGCCACAGTGGAAAATTACTCCAGACCCGTCGCTGGTCAGCCAGAGTCGACAGGTTCTCTTGCAGCAGATTGGCCGCCGCAACGCGGAAAGCACCCTCTATGAGAACATGCTCAAATCCGTGCGCCGCAACTTTGCTGATGTCTCACTGGAAGACATGACGGGTGGCACAGATGCCCGGCGCCTGTTCAATACCGATGAAGTCGTGCCCGGTATGTTTACCCGTCAGGCCTGGGAAGGCGGCATTCAGCAGGCGATTGATAAAGCGGCAAATTCACGTCGGGATGAGATTGACTGGGTGCTCAGTGACAGCCGCAAGGCGGTGTCAGTCGACCTCTCACCGGAAGCGCTAAAGGAACGTCTGACACAGCGTTACTTTACTGATTTTGCGGGTAGCTGGCTGAGCTTCCTCAATAGCCTGTCCTGGAACCCGGCTTACAACATTGCGGATGTGACGGACCAACTGACATTGATGAGCGATGTTCGTCAGTCGCCGCTCATTGCCTTGATGAATACGCTCGCCTGGCAAGGGCAGACCGGCCAGCAAAGCGAAGGTATTTCCGATTCACTTATCAAGTCAGCGAAAAACCTGATCGGCAACAAAGATAAACTCGCTATCGATCAGAGCGCTGCAGGTCCACAGGGGCCGCTCGATGATTCATTTGGGCCGATCCTGACGCTGATGGGCAAAAACAATGCCAGCAATGTTATGTCAGCTGACAGCACCTTGAGTTTGCAGACGTATCTGACCCGAATTACCCGCGTCCGTTTGCGCCTGCAACAGGTGGCAAGTGCCTCTGATCCGCAAGAGATGATGCAAACGCTGGCGCAAACCGTGTTTCAGGGGAAAAGCGTTGATCTCACCGATACCCAGCAGTACGGCAGTCTGGTTGCGGCGAGCCTCGGTGAAGAATGGAGCGGTTTTGGCCGTACCATGTTCGTGCAGCCGCTGACCCAGGCCTGGGAAACGGTTTTGCAGCCGTCTGCCGCCAGCCTGAACGATCGCTGGAGTCGTTCGGTGGTTGCCAACTGGCGCACCGCCTTTGATGGCCGCTTCCCCTTTGCTGTAAGCAAAAGCGATGTTTCATTGCCTATGTTGGCCGAGTTTATCCGCAAAGATACGGGCCGTATCGACAGATTCCTGACGACTGAACTGAGCGGTGTGCTGCACAAAGAGGGGAGTCAGTGGGTGCCAGACAATACACACAGCCAGGGATTGACGTTTAATCCAGCCTTTCTCCGCGCGGTTAACCAACTGAGTCAACTGTCGGACATTCTGTTTACCGACGGCAGCCAGGGGATCAGTTTTGAGCTGCAGGCACGCCCGGCACCGCAGGTGGTAGATACGCAGTTAACGATTGACGGGCAGCAACTCCATTACTTCAATCAGATGGCGGACTGGCAGTCCTTCCGCTGGCCGGGTGATACCTACAAACCAGGCACGATGCTGACCTGGACCTCGACCAACGCAGGTGCACGTCTGTTTGGTGATTACGGAGGAACCTGGGGCTTTATTCGCTGGCTGGATCAGGGCAAGCGACAGCAGCTCGACCGTAGCCAGTGGATGATGAGTTTTACCGCCCCTGATGGACGCACGTTGCAGTGGGTTCTGCGATCTCAACTGGGTAGTGGGCCGTTAGCCCTGCTGGAATTACGTAACTTCAGTCTCCCGGCACAGATATTCAGTGTCGATGCTTCTGCTACGGCACAGGCTCTGGCTGGCGGCGATCACTTAGCCATGGATGGAATGGAATAATGGCAACACTACAAAGCGTGCTTCTCGCCTGTGGATCTGATGAAGAAACCCTACTGAATCAGGCTCGAATTCGCAGCGCTGAATGGGAAAGTTGGCTGTTGCCGATTACAGGGCAAGAACCCGCCGGGGAAGATCCTGGTTATGACGATGATTTCCAGCGCATCCGTGAGGAGGTCAACAAGCTTTCCGGCATTGATACTGGCCTGATTTGCCAGTTGGCTGAAAAGCTGTTGACCCACACCTGCAAAGATCTGCGGGTGATCACTTTTTATGTCTGGGCGCGTCTTCATCAGGACGGAGAGACGGGTTTTGCGCAGGGCGTTGAGCTTCTCGCGGCCATGCTTGAACGGTTTGGTAGCCAACTGCACCCTCAGCGTGACCGCAGCCGTAAAACTGCCCTTGAATGGCTTGGCAGCAATCGTGTCACAGACAGCCTGTCTCTGTACCCTGAAGTCGATATGTCCATCATGCAACGTATTGCCGCGGTGCTGTTGCTGGCGGAACAGTCGTTTTTGTTATTCAGCGAAGACGCCCGTCCGGATCTCGGCGCGTTGTATCTGGCTCTGGATAATCGGCTGGTACAAAGCGGGGGAGCCAATAGCATGGTGCCGCAGACCAGCCGTGAAGAAAGCTCTTCAGCTGCGGCAGCGCCTTCTGCACCTGTGATGAACGCAGTCACTTCAGGGCGTGATTTGCTCGATCAGGCCAAAGTGCTGGCTAAATACCTGCGCGATCAACCTGGTGGCTGGCTTGCGGGGCATCATCTGTTGAAAAGCGTCCGCTGGGATACGTTGACGGAGTTACCGCCTCTGGATGCCTCAGGACGTACCCGGCTCGTCCCGCCAAAGCCTGACAATAAAGCTCATCTCAAACGGCTTTACCTGCAAAAAAGCTGGTCTGAACTGCTGGAACATACTGACACATTGTTGGCGCAGGGCGTGAATCATCTGTGGCTGGATGTGCAGTGGTACGCCTGGCAGGCGCTGGTGAAACTGGATAGCGACAGCATACGCGCAGATATCCTTTGTCGAGACTTACAAGGCTTACTGGCCCGTCTTCCGGGGTTAGAAGCGCTGGCTTTTAATGACGGAACTCCCTTTGCCGATGAAGTCACCACCAACTGGATTAACGAAAGCGTGCTGGATGACATGCCAGGCTGGAAAGATGAGCCCGTTACGTCGACGGCAGCCAGCGGTGATGATGTGTTAACGCTGGAACCTGAAGTACTGGCTAAAGCCGACAATGAGGGCGTTGAAGCTGCGCTCAATTGGTTGCAGATACAACCGGGCTACAGTTCCTGTCGGGACAAATGGCTGATGCGCCTGCTGATGGCCCGAGTCAGTGAGCAGTACGGCAAGAATGAAATGGCACTGCATCTGCTGGGAGAACTCGACAGTAGCGCTCAATCGTTGACGCTTCAGCAATGGGTGCCAGAGCTCATGTTTGAAGTCAAAGCCCGCCGGCTCAAGTTGCTGCGTGGTAAAGCCGGACGCAATGAGGCAGATAAAATCCGCCTGCAACCTGAAATGGACTCATTGCTCTCCGGGCTAATCTCTTTGGATCCTGCTCGTGCCGCGGTGCTGTGCAGTTAACTCCCAGACTATAAAGATTATAAATATGGACGATTTAACCCTGCGTTATTATGACGCTGAAATGCGCTACCTGCTTGAGGCGGGTGAAGAGTTTGCCCGTGCTCACCCCGAGCAGGCAGCAATGCTCAATCTCGATAAAGCGGGGGCGCGCGACCCTTACGTGGAGCGGCTGTTCGAGGGCTTTGCCTTCCTGATGGGCCGGCTGCGCGAAAAGCTCGATGACGACCTGCCTGAGCTGACCGAAGGGCTGGTCAGCCTGCTGTGGCCGCATTACCTGCGTACCATTCCTTCTATGTCGGTGGTCGAGTTCACCCCTGACTGGCGCGAAATGAAAGAGCAGATGCGCATCGCCAAAGGCTTCGAGGTCAATTCCCGGCCGATTGGTGAAAAAGGAACGCGTTGCCGGTACACCACCACAAAAGAGATTCATCTCCAGCCGCTATCGCTGGATTCAGCTCACTTGACCACCGACTCTGATGGTCGTTCGGTTGTAAAGCTTCGCTTCAACTGTAGCGATTTGGCTGACTGGAGCCGTATCGATCTTAGTTGTATATCTCTGTATTTCAACGCCGATGCCCCGTTGGCTTGCGCAATGCACGAAGCCTTCACGATGAATGTGGCTCGCATGTGGTTACGGATGCCGGGGGATGTGGACAGAAGGCCATTTGATGGGCACTTTACCGCGCAAGGCTTTGGCGATGACGATACGCTGTGGCCGAAGGGCAACAGCAGTTTCAGTGGCTATCAGTTGCTGCTGGAATATTTTACCTTCCGTGAGAAGTTCATGTTCACCGGCTTGCGTGGTCTGGAGACGGTAGCCTTCCCTGCGGAGATCCCCTGGTTTGAAATCGACGTGGTACTGGCGGAGCGCTGGGAGCATGACTTCAGCTTTACCGAAAAGCATTTGCGCCTGAACTGCGTGCCGGTGATTAACCTGTTCCCGCTGGAATCTGACCCGCTGACGCTCAACTCCCTGCAGACCGAATACATGCTGCGCCCGATGCGCGTGCAGGATGGCCATACGGAGATATACGCGGTGGATTCGGTGATGTCATCGAGCCAGCACACCTACGTGCCGTTTTCGAGTTTCCGCCACAAAGGTGGAATGATGCGTCATGAAGCGCCGGAATATTACTACCACACCCGCGTGCGCCGTGGCCCGTCCGGGCTGCATAACACCTGGCTTATTCTTGGTGGCGAAGCGTTCGATAATCACACGGTGCCAGAGGATGAAAGCCTTTCATTAACCCTCACCGGAACCAATGGACAATTACCACGACGCGCCCTGCAAAGTACGGTGCTTGATACGGTGATGAAAACCACCTCAGCCAGTATTGCCGTACGTAATCTGTGTGCCCCAACGTTGCCTTGTTATCCACCCGATCAGGATCGTTTTCACTGGCGAGTGCTGAGCCATCTCGGCAGTGGTTTCCTGTCGATGATGGATAACGCCGAAGTACTGCGCGGTACGCTGGCACTGTATGAATGGACGCACAGTGAGATGAACCGCCGCCGTCTGGAAGCCATCATCGATGTGAAACACAGTGAAGCAGAACGCTTCGAACAAGGGTATCTGGTGCGTGGTGTGCAGATAGAAGTCACGCTCGATAGCCACGGCTTTGCCGGGCGGGGTGATATCTGTTTGTTTGGTGAGATGCTGAGCCGCTTCTTCGCGCTCTACACCGACATCTACCTGTTTAACCGTCTGGTTATCATTTTGCAACCCACTGGAGAACGCCTGGAATGGGAAGAGAAGCACAATCGCCGCATTCCCGGCTGAGTCCGCGGCTGGAAGCCGACCTTCATCGTATAAATTTTTATCGCTTTTGCCAGCTGCTGGAAAAACGTCAACCAGGTAAGCCGTTGATGGGCTCGACCAGCCATCCTTCCGACGATCCGGTAAGGTTCAGCCCGCATCCAGGAATGGGGTTTCCGGCCAGTGAGCTAAGAGCCGTTGAATACGATGAAGAGGATGAGAGAAAACCACCGGTTATTCGTACCACTTTTTTGGGAATGTACGGGGTTGATTCTCCGCTGCCGACGGCCTATCTCGATGATATTGCCCAGCGCAGGGAAGGTCATGAGGCGCTGCAGGGCTTCCTCGATATCTTCAGTCACCGCATTCTGACGCAGTTTTACCGTATCTGGCGCAAATACTCTTATCCGGCGACGTTTGAACCCGGAGGAACAGACAGTATTTCTCAATCACTGCTGGGATTGGTGGGATTGGGTATTCCCGGCACAGCAGAACACATCGCCACCCCAGTATCACGTTTTCTGGCATTGCTGGGCGTACTTCGTCAGCCAGGTAAAACCCAGGAAGGGATGCAGGCATTGGTCAGTTTGCTGGCACCGGACACGACGGTAAAGGTGAGTCCGTACTGTTTGCGGCCCATTGAAATTAGCCAGCCTCTAGGATTCTACGGTGATGAAGATTTTCTTCTGGATGGCAACACGCCTCTCGGCGATGAAGCGATGGATGCCAATAGCCAACTGCTCATTGCCTTGAAGACAGATAACGATCAAGAAGCGAAGGGCTGGAAGCCAGACGGTAAGCTCTACCAGGATTTTCTGGTGATGCTTCGGGTTTATCTGGGTTGGCGATTCAAGGCAAAGATGACGCTGACGGTCAGCACTCGCTTGCTGACAGTGCCTCCTCTGGGAGAGGGGCCTTTCTGGCTGGGCATGAATGGCGTGTTAGGTGCAGAAGAAGAGAATCCCTCAGACGATATTCCACAGACTTTTACCACGGAACTGGGCTATTACAGTGGCCTGCAGCCTGCAAAAATACAACAAGGAAACCGACGTGTTACGTATAAGTTTGACTAAATCCGCACGCTGGCTGCTGCCAGTCATCGCCCTCAACCTGGCAGGCTGTGGGCTGACGCAGAGCGTTGCCGACGGGAGCAAGTCGGCATTCAACGCTGTTTTTTACAAGAAGATTAAAGTGCTTCATCTGGATTTTACCGCCCGTGAAGCACTGAATACCGATGCCCGAGAGAGTAATTCGTTGTCCGAGCCGGTGGTGGTGCGTGTTTATCAATTAAAAGACCGCAAAACCTTCGATAAGACCGTCTATCAACAATTGCTCAAAGACGGTGAGACCTACCTTAAAGCGGATTTACTGGCTAGCCGTGATGTTGTTGTGAAACCAGGTGGTGACGCCACTCTTGATATGCCAATGGAGACAGAAGCTCAGTTTGTGGCTGTCATCGGTTTGTTCCGCCATCCGGATATGGTGAATAACACCTGGAAGATGGTTATCCACCGTGAGGACCTCGATCCTGATAAACCGCGCATCCTGGAGGCCGGAAACAACCATCTGACGCTACAGCCCCTTAAGGACGACTGATGCCACAGGGACACAACACCCCCTCACTCTACGAAATCCTCTACGGTAATTTCACCGGTGGTCTCGACCTGCATCAGGTTAACGAGCAGAACCAGGTGATTTTGTCGGTGCTGGATAACATGCAGCGCATTCTGAACTGTCGCGCGGGCACGCTGGCGCATCTGCCGGATTACGGTTTGCCGGACATGACCAAAATCCTGCAAGGCATGCCGGGTACCGCGCATCAGTTGATGAATACGCTGTCTTTGGTGCTGCTTAAGTATGAGCCGCGTCTGAAAAGTATCTCGGTGGTGCTGCTGGAGCAGGAAATCCCCGGTGAGCTGTGTTATGCCATTGATGCTGAATTAAAAGGGATCGGCCTGGTGCGCTATGGCACAGATTTTATGCCAGAAGGACGCGTGCTTATCCGTCACCTGAAACAGCAAAACTACCTCGATAAGCAGACGTCACTTTGACGTTGGCGAGGTCAAGCGATGAGGATGTCTCCGCCAAATGGGCGGAGGGGATGAACCAGTATCAGCGTCGCGCTGATTTGATCCCGAATCTGGTCTCCACGGTGAAAGGCTATGCTGCGCACGAAGAGAGCGTCTTTGGGGGATGATTTTTTTCTGAATCTTCCGGGCGCTGGTAAGCATTCGACTAAACACATCAAGTCAGGTCGTTAAGAACGCACAACGCAGGTAAACATGACAGCAAAAGCGCAGTTTCTAAAAAAGCTCCAGGAGCAAAAATCCAGAAAAGGAGCATCGACAGGCAGTAACCAGGCAGATATAACGGAGTTTCGCCAGCGTATCGGCGAGCTTCAGGAAAATATGGAAGCCTGGTTGGCGGGTACCGGGATTGGCATTGAAAGTACAGCGGTGTCATTAATTGAATATTTGATTGGCGGGAAAGCATTTAATGTTCCTGGCATTCTGCTTCGTTATGAAAATAAAACGGTGGAGTTTACGCCGGTGTTTTTATACGGGCAGGGCGTGACAGGTTGCATGGAGGTCATCTTCTGTGCAGACAGAAACAGCACCTCAGCTTATCGACTGTTTATGCGTTCAAGTGAAAATACTCGCTGGACGTGGGGCCCGACGGGACCTGGCTGGATGCCACGTTGTGAATTTAACGAGGATGTATTTTTTGACATGGTAAGCCGCTTGCTCTCATAACAGGCGGGTTTTCGTCGAAAAATAAAGTTTGCTGCCTATGGTTTTTTTCTTCTTTTATCTTGGTCTGCTGTTGTGGTTATTCACCCTGCTGGCCTGGGTTCTGTTTCAGCCTTATATAGCCGGAATGCTCGCTATTTTATCGGCTGGAGCGTTTATTGTTCATGGTACAAAAAGGATACCGTCACTGATGTTTGGAAAAAATATGACGAAGAAAGAGAATATCACGCTTAATTCTGCGACAAGTGTCGATCCGACTCAGGGCACCGTGATTGCTCAGGGCGTTATTTTTGAAGGGAATATCACCACCACCGGGCAGGTTTTTATTTACGGCCAGGTGAACGGCAACATTCATGCGAAAGACGGGCAAATTACCGTCATGCGGGATGGTCTGGTCACCGGGAATGTGGCATCGCCAGTTTTGGTGGTAGACGGCACCCTCGACGGTGAATGCAGTGCAGAAAGCGTTGAGGTTTGCGAGCACGGGCGAATTGAGGGCAAGTTGCGCTATGTCACCTTGTCGGTCGCTCAGGGCGGCGTGCTGGTAGGACAAATGGAGCATTGTGCGGATATGCAGGCCAGTAATGTGGTTGATTTTTCGCATGATCAGGAAGACAACCAGACGGTAGCGTCGGCCTGAAACGCATCCTGCGCTACTCTCTCCTCTCTCATTTCCAGGACATGACTATGCATGATGTACAACCTCGTCCCGTTAAAACGGGCAGCGATCCTCGTTCGTTAGCCGATTTTATTGCCTTGCGTGAAGAGATGAGCAAGTTGACACATCCGGCCCGCCCGGATGTGAACTGGAAGCTCGTTGAAACGCTTTCTCTTTCGCTGTTTGAGCTGAACGGCGTCGAGCTTCAGACCGGGGCGTGGTATACCCTCGCGCGCAGCCATCTGGCGCGCGTTCAGGGCATGAATGAAGGGCTGGCCATTCTGAACGCGTTACTGAGCCATCAGTGGGCGCAGCTTTGGCCGCAAACCGTGCACGCCCGGGCGGAAATTCTGAATGGTCTGTTCCAGCGGCTGCAGAAAATATTCCGGACTTTCTCTCTCAGTCACAGTGACTTACCATCGCTGGATCAGGCTGAAAAACTGTTGGTCTCACTGGATGAGATCCTGACTCGCCAGGCGTTAAAACATGCCTGTCCGGCGACAGCACTGGCGCAGCAAGTGCGCAGCGCCTTGACCCGGCTGGAAAACAGCTCACCGCAGGACGCGAACACTCCCGCAGTAACGCTTCCGCCTCAGGCACTGGCTTCTGTGCCCGCCGATGACTCAGTGCCGCCGGTTAGCCGCCTGGTGTATGTCATTCGCCCAGAGCCGGAAGTGAGTGTTGAAGTGGTGCATGAAACGCTGCCACCGCCAAAGCGTTGGCCGGTATTTCTGGCAGGCGTTTGCTCCGCGCTGGTGGTGGGCGCGATTGCGCTGTGGGGCTGGCAATATGTGAATCGTGTCGATACGGCATCACAGGCTTTAACCGCCTCCGTTGCGCCATTGCCGCAAGCGCTGACAGGTGAACAGGTGCAAACGCTGAGCCAGGCAAAGGAAAACACTGTCGACCAGTCAAAATGGCTGGCGAGCGCCACGCAACAGCTGGAATCCTTATCTGCGCTTTCACCCGATTGGGCCTTTCAGTATGGCAATGCCTTGCTGAAGCAGGCGAACACCCTCTGGCCTGAAAGCCCGGAAGTGGCGGAAATGCAGAAGCAATGGCAGCAGAGGCAAGCAGTGAATGCACTGCCAGAGGTCACCTTAAACGGCTGGCACAATGGCATGCAGCAGTTGCAGACGCTGGTGGATAAACTCAATGCGCTGGACGGGCAGAAAGGCAAATACATCACCGTCAGCGAGCTGAAATCAAGCGTTTACGAAATGATGAACAGCTTCCGTCAAACGGTCCCTCTTGAAGAACAGCTCCGTGTCCTCCAAAACCAATCCAGTGATGAAGCCGTGGCAACGCATCAGCAAGTACAACAGCATTTAAAAGGATTGATTCAGACCTGGTCGAATCAAACGCAGCAGTCAGATAAGTAATTTATTTTCTTTTAACGTTTTCGTGAATGGTCCCGACAGGGGCCATTTTTTTGGCTGCAATCACCTACAACGCGATAGAGCTGATGATTACTCAACCACCACTTTCACCTTCGGTTTAGACAGCAGGATTTTGACCAGCTCAGGAAGCGGAACGGGTTTGAAAAAGTAGTATCCCTGGAGAAAAGTGATGTTATTTCTATTGAGATAGTCGAGCTGCTCTTTTGTTTCCACACCTTCAGCGACGATGCTTATTGAAAGTTTACGTGCGAGGTCCAAAACGGAATCAAGAATTCGGGTAGAGTCCTCGTGGGCATTCACCCGGGCGACAAAACTTTGGTCAATTTTGATGTAGTCGATATGCAAATCCTGTAAATAAGACAGCCCTGAATAACCGGTGCCAAAGTCATCCAGCGCGATGGTAAAGCCATTGTTATGCAGAACATTTAGGGTATTAACAAGATGCTCATCGACATCCAGAGGTTCGCGTTCCGTGACTTCTATAACCAGGTTTAAATCTTGTCGGCTAAAACTGCGCTTATAGCTGAGGCATTCCTCCACGAAGGTAGGGGAGGTGATATGCGACGCGCTGAAATTAATGCCCACATGAAAACCTTCCGGCAACTTACTGGCAATGGCATTCATGTTTTTGACCACCTGAGCCATCAGGTTTTGCGTTAATGGCACGATTAATCCGGTTTTCTCCGCCACCGGAATAAAGACCGCAGGAGAAATATACCCTCCGCCAGGAACCTTCCACCTTGCCAGCACTTCAACCCCACGCAGTGTCCCTTCTTTACCGTTTACGACGGGCTGATAAAAAGGGACGATCTCATTTCTGGCAATCGCTCTTCGCAGCGCTTCATCCGGTAAGGTATTTTTGTTCAGATACTTATAAAGGATGCAACCCGCGACGCAGGACGTCAGCAGTAAAAAAAGCAATATGCTCCCGCCCTTGTTAATGAGCCTCGCCAGGCTAATCATCGGTGGAATGTTGTATTCAATACTGTAGGGATAGTTTGTCGCCACAGCGCGGCCAGAAAAATGCTGTGTATCGTCTAACGCCGAAACCCCGCCAGTTACCCCTATCACGCTATTTCCCACTTTTAAGACATAGGAGACATCTTTCAGCGGAATGTTCAGGGCATCACGTATATGCTGGTCACTCATGGACACCACAATGCGGCTATCCGCAAAATTGGTCTGATAAATAAGAACGGGAAGGCCGTTCACCGTACCGTCGGCAGGAACGAGTAATAAAGGCTCATTCGGTAAAGCGGTGACGTTGACCAGCAAAACGCGGTTGCCAGGCAGAGAAGAGCACTGAACCGTATCTTGTTTAAGGATCATGATCGTCCTCAGATGGGGCTGCAAAGCAGCTTCGGTGCCGAGTCGATACTGCTCTTCCAAACCACAGCCTTGTTGCGCAATATCCATCGCCGACCGAGTGGCGCGGTGGGCCTCATCCAGAATGACATTCATGTTCTTTATGGCATAGCGAGCACCCGCAAGACTGTCTGCGCGCGCAGAATACCAGAGCTGCGTATTCAGAATAAAAACGCCCAACATAAACATGGCTACGGCTACGAGGACGGGCATAAGTGCATTGCGCATTTACAGATCCTGAGGATGAAGCGCCGGTAACAAGGGTTGATTTGAGAATTACAAAAAGCATGGCCGACAAAATAAAAAATAACCATAGTTCTGGTAGCAATTCTTCCAGATTGGCTTAGGCGGGGGAGGTTACGGCGGATTATCGAACCCATTTCGATGAAGAGTCCGGATCGCACAAAAGCAAAACCGAGACTGTAAACAAAATCACGCCTGCTCACTCCCACATAAATCCACTCATTGTTGGCCCTTCACACCCGCATCCCTTACTATATCCCACAGGAAATTATTGTCGGGAAACCATGAGCATGCAGCAAACTACCCTTGCCGAATCCGTCACGCAACATCTCGCCAGCCGTATCCTGCACGGCGACCTCCATCCGGGGCTTTCGCTGCCGGGCGAGAATGAGCTGGCGGGCGAGTACGGTGTCTCCCGCACCTCTGTGCGCAATGCGCTACAGTTTCTTGCCGCTAAAGGGCTCATCACTATCCAGCCCAAAAAGCGCACAATGGTTAACCACCGTGAGATGTGGAATCTGCTGGATGCCGACGTACTTAACTGGCTGGCTGAGGGGGAAGTCGGGCCGGAACTCGTCGAGCAGCTTATGGTGACCCGCCTTATTTTCGAACCGAATGTCGCCACGCTGGCGGCACTGAATGCCACAGGCCACGATCTGGCCGCCCTCGAAGATGCCCTGGGTTTGATGCGGCAGGGGCAAACCGAAGCTGAACGGGCGCTGTTTGAAGAAGGCGACCTCGCATTCCATCAGGCGCTGCTACGCGCGACCCACAATCCGTTCCTGCTGGCGCTGGGAAATGCTCTGTCTGCCGCCATGGTGCTGTCATTCCGTCAGACGCTGGAAAAGGACGTCCGCGAAACTTATCCCGCCGTGGATGATCATTTTTTACTGTTTGAAAACATTCGCTTAAAGCGCCCTGATGCCGCCCGCCAGCAGATGCGAGCCATCCTTATCAATGCCGCTCGTAAGCACATCTGGAAAGAACTCCCGGAACACCTCCACCTCTTCGCCTGATCCCTCCTTAGAATAATTTCGATCCGCCTCACAGATCGTGGGGATTTTTTGCTCTAACATTCTTGTATTACAAGATTTAAATGGTTGTATTACCTGATGAGCAAGTACTGGATTGCAGTAGACTGGGGCACCACCAACTTCCGCGCTTTTTTGATGCATGAGACGCAGCAGACAGAGCGTCTCAGCCATCCCTGCGGGTTGTTATCTGTTGAAAACGCACAGTTCGCTGCCACGCTTCACGCCTTACTTGCGCCCTGGCTTAATCGCCTTGGCGAGCTGCCCGTAATGATGGCGGGCATGGTCGGATCGCAGCAGGGCTGGCATGACGTGCCTTACGCGCAGCAGCCCTGCGATGCGGGCAATCTGCTGGATTGCATGCATAGTTTCACTACCCCGTGGGGCAGCCCGGCGTGGATCGTGCCGGGTGTCAGCGGAACCAGCCTATTCGGTCAGCAAGATGTTATGCGCGGAGAAGAAGTACAGCTTTTGGGGCTTTGTCAGCGGCATCCCGCAGAGCACCACTTTGCGCTGCTACCCGGCACTCACAGCAAGCACGCGGAAATGGTTGACGGGAAAATAGCCCGCTTCTCCACCTTTATGACCGGGGAAGTCTTCTCTCTCCTGAGCCAGCACTCCCTTCTTGGTAAAGCGTTGCCAGAGCAGCAGGAGGACAAAACAGCCTTTCTGCTCGGGGCGAAAGCGGCCCTTCAGGGTTCTCCCTTCACGCATCTTATTTTTTCTGCCCGTACACGCCGCCTGGCGGGGGACATCGCCGCGGCGCATGTCCACAGCTATCTCTCTGGCCTGACGATTGGCTATGAGCTTCTGGCTTTACCCGCCGGGCAGCACGCCTGGGTGGTGGGAAGCCCTGCGCTGGCGGAGCGTTACCAGCTGGCTGCCACCCTGACGGAGCTGAAGCTGACTCCGGTTAACGGCGACGACTGCTTTATCCGCGGCCTGAGCCACCTTTTCTCCCTGACTCAAGGAAATGCCTGATGAATTCAACATCGTTTATGGCCCGCTGGCAGCAGGAGTCGCTGCCGCTGGTCGCTATTCTGCGCGGCATCACGCCCGCACAAGCCAGCGAGGCGGCAGAGATTTTGCTGGACTGTGGTTTTCACTGGCTGGAAGTGCCGCTGAACAGCCCCGAGCCGCTCAAATCCATCCGCCTGATGCGCGAAACGGTGGCCGGACGCGGGTTTGTCGGGGCAGGCACGGTGCTCTCCGTTGAGCAGGTTGCGCAGGTTGCGGACGCTGGCGGTCAGCTGATTATTTCGCCGAACTGCGATCCGCAAGTGATCCGCCACACGGTGGAATGTGGGCTGGTCAGCCTGCCGGGCGTGATGACGCCGAGCGAGGTCATCAGCGCCATCGCCGCAGGGGCCAGCGGGCTGAAGCTGTTTCCGGCGGAGCACATCACGCCCGCCATCACCAAAGCCTTCCGAGCTGTCATTCCGCATGAGATTGCCTGTCTCCCGGTGGGCGGCATTCAGCCGGATGCCGCGCAGATGCGCAGCTATATCCGGGCGGGAGCCAACGGATTTGGCCTTGGCGGCGGGCTGTATCAGGCGGGCATGAGCATGGCGTTGCTGCGTGAACAGGCTCAGGCCTATCAGCGCGCCTGGCTTGAATGCGTGGCGTAACGCGATGAAAAGCGTCGTCAGTTCGCCGATAAAAGCCCACGGTTCTTACCGTGCGCGGCTTGGGGAAACGCCGGTGTGGTGTCCTCGCAGCCAGTCTTTGTTGTGGGTGGATATCCTTGAGCAGCGCCTGCTGCGCTATTGGCCCGGCGCTGGTGGACGAACAGAAATACACGCGATGCCGCTGCTGACCAGCGCGGTGCTGCTGACGACGCAAAAAGAGACATTTTTGGTGGTCAGCCAGAGTGGCATCTGGCTGTACGACTCTCTGCATCAGCGGCTGACTGCTCGTTGTGAGTATCCGCCAGAGGCGGCCGGAACCCGACCAAATGAAGCGGCGATTGCCCCGGACGGCGCACTGTGGTTCAGCACCATGGATCCGGCAGCGCAAAAACCGACGGGCAGCTGGTATCGGCTTGCCTCTGGTGAACGGCAGGCAAGGTGTGTACTCAGCAACCAGCTTGTACCCAACACATTGCAGTGGCATGAGGGGACTATCTGGTTTGCCGATTCGCTGCGCCATCATATTTATTGCGCGCAGTGGTCCGGGATGCAGTTGGTAGAGCTTGCTGCACACCGCGTTGAGGGTATCCCGGATGGTTCCGCACTCACCACCGAAGGACAACTGATTAATGCCCGATGGGGACAGTCGCAGCTCGTGCGATACCAGCTTTCAGGGACCCAATTACAGGCGCTGGACAACCTGAGTCTGCCCGTCACGCAGCCGAGCAGCTGCACCTTCGGCGGCCCTGATTTCTCTGATCTGTACATCACTTCCGCCCGTGAAGGGCTGGTCCAACCCAGTGAGACTGACGGGGCATTGTTAAGCCTGTCCACAACGTTAACCGGCCTGCCTGCCGGTCTTTTTGGGATTTAAAAAAGCGATAACAATCAAGGTGTCATTATGAACACAGCTCTTAACCCTACAAAAACCAACCGGCAAACGTTGCTTGTTTGCTTCCTGGCCGCTCTGGCGGGCCTGTTGTTCGGCCTCGATATGGGCGTCATTGCCGGTGCTTTACCCTTTATTGCCAGCGAATTTAATCTCAGCAGCCATCACCAGGAAATTGTGGTCAGCGTGATGATGTTCGGTGCAGCCCTTGGTGCGCTGTGCAGCGGCCCGATGTCTTCAGGGCTTGGGCGCAGAAAAAGCCTGTTGTTGGGGGCGGTGCTGTTTGTTATCGGCTCCGTGGGCTGTGCGATGGCCGACAGCATGATAGCGTTGTCCGTAAGCCGTTTTATTCTTGGGCTGGCGGTGGGCGTTGCTTCTTTTACCGCGCCTCTCTATCTCTCTGAAATTGCGCCAGAGCGTATCCGTGGCAGCATGATTTCACTGTATCAACTGATGATCACCATCGGTATTCTCGCCGCCTTCCTGTCGGATACCGCATTGAGCGCTGGCGGCCACTGGCGCTGGATGCTCGGCGTGATCACCTTCCCGGCGCTGGTGCTGTTTATGGGCGTACTGACCCTGCCGGAAAGCCCGCGCTGGCTGATGATGAAAGACCGTCATGCTCTGGCTGGCAACGTCCTGAAGCTGTTGCGTAATTCCGATAAAGAGGCTCAGTACGAGCTGGAACAGATCCGCGAAAGCGTGAAGATGAAACAGCGCGGCTGGCAGCTGTTTCGCCACAACCCGAACTTCCGCCGTTCCACCTACATGGGAGTGGTGTTGCAGTTCATGCAGCAGTTCACCGGCATGACGGTGATCATGTATTACGCGCCGAAAATCTTCGAAATCGCGGGCTTCTCCACCACTCGGGAGCAGATGTGGGGGACCGTGATTGCGGGCCTGACCAACGTGCTGGCGACGTTTATTGCCATTGGCCTGGTCGACAAATGGGGGCGCAAACCGATCCTCAAGCTGGGCTTTGCTGGAATGGCAGTGTGCATGGGTATTCTTGGCTACATGTTCCACAGCGGTATTACCAGCCCGACTGAACAGTACACCGCGGTTATTGTCCTGCTGATTTTTATCACCGGTTTTGCCATGAGCGCTGGCCCGCTTATCTGGGTGCTGTGCTCGGAGATCCAGCCGCTGGCAGGGCGAGATTTTGGCGTAACCTGCTCCACGATGGCGAACTGGATAGCCAATATGATTATCGGTGCGACCTTCCTGACATTGATTGACACCATTGGCAGTCCAAACACCTTCTGGCTGTACGGCTTGCTGAACGTGGTGTGCATCGTACTGACCCTCCTGTTTGTGCCCGAAACCAAAAACATTTCGCTGGAAAACATCGAACGCAATCTGATGAGCGGTGAAGCCCTGCGTGATATCGGACAGAAAAAAGCAGGCACCCAGACAGGCCGTGATGTCGCGACCGAATAACCCCTCTGCGGTCTGCCACATTGCCAGGCCGCGCGATTGCGGAGAACGCCATGAACACCCGTCTTTCGAAAGCCCCTTTAGAGAAGAGAACAAGCATATGAGTGGATGTGGAGGATGTGCCAGTTGTGGCACGCATTTCAGCCCAATCCTTGAAGGTGACGACGGCGCGCTGAAACGTGCGCTGTATAAATCAATGGGCCATACCGACGAACAGCTGCGCCGCCCGGTGATTGCCGTGGTCAACAGCTACACCAACGCCACCGCCGGTCACGCCAACCTGAATGAGCTGACGTCCAGAGTGCTGGAGGGTATTGAAGAGGCAGGCGGCGTCGGCATGGTGTTCGGTACCATCGCCCCGTGCGATGGCATCGCCGAAGGGCATCTTGGTATGCGTTATATTCTCGCCGCTCGTGAGGTGATTACCGCGTCCATCGAAGTGATGATGCGCGCGCACCGTTTCGACGGCATGGTGCTGCTCGGGTCGTGCGACAAAATTGTACCGGCGATGCTGATGGCGGCAGCGCGGCTGGATATTCCGGCCATCATGGTCAACGGCGGCCCGATGTACCCGGCGGAATACAAAGGCAAGCACTGGGACGGCAATATCGTGACCGAAGCGATAGGCTGGAAGAAACGCGGTGAAATCAGTGAAGAAGAGTTCGCCCATATTGAGAACATTGCCGAACCGGGGCCGGGTTCCTGCACCATGTACGGCACGGCTAACACCATGTGCTGCATTGGCGAAGTGCTGGGTATGAGCTTGCCCGGCAGCAGCACGCTGCCTGCGGTTTCACCGGCGCGTCGTGAATGCGCCGTGGCGACCGGACGTCAGGCAGTAAAACTGGTTCAGGAGGGCGTTAACGCCCGGCAAATCATCACCCGGCAGTCGATCCGCAATGCGATGATCTATCTGCTGGCGACCGGAGGCTCCACCAACGCCATCCTTCACCTACAGGCGATTCATTACGAAGCCGAACTGGGGCATCTGCCGCTTTCGGCCTTCGATGAACTGAGCCATCAGGTGCCGCTGGTGGCCTCGCTTTATCCAGCCTCCGAATATGACATGATCGACTTCTGGGAAGCGGGCGGGGTGCAGGCCGTGGAGAAGGAAATCAGCTCGTTGATGGATCTCAATGCCCTGACGGTGAGTGGGAAAACCAAAGGCGAGCTGGTGGCGCAGGCTCAACGTAGCAGCCGCCCGGATGTTATCCGTACCCTTGCTGTTCCGGTGCGTAACGAAGCAGGCGTGGCCGTGCTGCACGGCAATCTGTCACCGCTCGGCTGCGTCGTGAAACCGGCAGCGGTGCCGGAAAACCTGATGGTGTTCCGCGGCCCGGCGGTTGTTTTCAACAGCGAGCAGGAATCTGTTGAGGCGATTATGTCTGGCCAAATTAAACCAGGCAGCGTGCTGGTGCTGCGCTACGAGGGGCCAAAAGGCGGTCCGGGGATGCCGGAGATGTATAAGCCGATGAAGTCGCTTGAAGGCATGGGGCTTTCTGATTCCTGCGCGTTGATCACCGACGGGCGCTTCTCCGGCTCCAACCGGGGGCTGTTCGTCGGGCATATTTCGCCGGAAGCGGTGGACGGCGGCGAGCTGGCGCTGGTGGAAGATGGGGATGAGATTTCCATTGATATTCCGACCCGCACCCTGACGCTTCACGTCACAGAAACGGTACTCGCCACGCGTCGCGAAAGCTGGAAACCCGTCAATAAAGATGTGCCGCGTGGCTTCCTGCGTCTTTACCGGCGCTGGGCATTGCCTGCCGCACAAGGTGCCGTACTGGCGGACAGGGAGGACGACTAATGACCATACGTTACAGTGCTCAACAGATTATTGGGGTTAATCCCATTACCGCCATGCCGTTTACCGCGCAGGGCGAAGTGGATGAAAAAAGCCTGGTGCGACTGCTGGAACATCTGGCGACCAGCGGCGCACAGGGGACCACGCTGTTCGGCATCGCCAGCGAGTTTCCCAAGCTCAACGACTATGAGCGTGATCGGTTGGCGCAACTGTTTGTCTCGACGCTGGCGGGCAGCCCGCTGTACCGGGCGATGTCGGTAACAGACCACAGCACCGAGCAGGCGGTTAAGCGTGCGCAGGATTATGCGAAGCTTGGCGCGGATGCCCTGATGCTGCTCCCACCGTTCTTCCTGAGCCCGAGCCCACAGGCTATTCAGGCACACATTTTTGCCGTGCTTGAGGCGGTAGATATCCCGGTGATGGTGCAATATGCGCCGGGTGAAACGGGTCTGCCCATCACCCCGGAACAGCTTGCCGACGTGGCGGCCCGCTACCCGCATGCGGTGTTTAAAATTGAATGCAATCCGCCAGTGGAGTACACCCGTGAATTCCTGACCAAAGCCCCACAGGCCAGCGTCCTCAACGGGTACGCCGGGCTGTATATGCTGCAAATGCTCGCGGCAGGCGGCAAAGGCGTGATGCCGGGATGCTCTTTCACGGACGTTTATGTGCGTATTTATCGCCACTGGCTGAACGGCGAAGCCGAAAAGGCTGAAGCGCTGCACCAGCGTCTGCTGCCGTACATTCAGCGCTGGATGAGCCACTGCGAATACATCATCCAGGTGGAAAAAACCATTCTGCAACGCAGGGGCATTATCGCCACCGATTATTGCCGCCGCCCGGGATGGCTGCTTACGCCGGAAGACGCCCAGCTTATTGACCTGTTCATTCACCAGTTCGAACTATGATCATCAAGGCAGCGGCTCAACCGCAGCCTGTTCCGAGGTTATTATGACAACCAAAACATCAGAGCGTATTGTCCTCATTACCGGCACCAGTCAGGGGATCGGCCAGGCTATCGCACAAACTTTTTTAGACAACGGTGATATCGTTATTGGCGGCGCATTTTCTGCGCCCGAAAGTGCGCCCGCCGTTCAGCAAATGCTGGCCGATTATCCACAGCGCTATTTTTATCATCCCGTTGATGTCACCCAAACTGAGTCCATTAACGCGTTTGTAGTCTGGGCCGAAGGGCTGTTCGGTAAAATCGATATTGTGGTGTCGAATGCGGGGAAAAACGTGTTCAAAGGCATCGACTGCGAAGAAAGTGACTGGGAACATAACTTCCGACTTAATTTGCGCTCGCACTGGTATCTGGCGAAATGCGCCCGCCCGACATTGCGTAAAAACAAAGGCACCATCATCGTCATCACTTCAAACCATGCATTTTCAACCATGCCTGGCTGCGCGCCGTACAACATCAGCAAGCGGGCATTACTCTCGCTGGTTCAGAGTCTGACCATTGAATGGGGGCCGGACATTCGCACCGTTGGCATCGCGCCAGGTTTTATTGATACAGCGGGAAACCAGGCCTGGTTTGATTCGCACCCTGATGCTCAGAAGGTGCGTGAAAGAACCATCAAAAAGCACCCGGTGGGACGTATTGGGCGACCTGAAGAAGTGGGCGAGCTGTGCCTGTTTTTAGCCAGTGACAAGGCTGGCTTTATTGCTGGCACCACCATCGTGATGGACGGTGGCCGCAGCGCTATCATGCAGGATGAAGAAGATTGTTAAGGCTGACAAACTGAGAGTGTCTGGTCAATATCGGGGCTGAAAAAATGGTCAGCCCCGATTTTTCTGTGCACAACGAAAAACGGACGTCAGGCGACGTCCGTTGATACTGAATTTGGTGCGGACTCGGAATCATATCCATGATTAACATGCTGTTTATTATTGGTTTTATTGAAGAAATAACCAAACAGCGCCCCCACTAAAGCCCCCATAAAAAATCGCTTTATTTTTGTGATGGTTATCACGAAAAAGGCGTTTTAGCGAATAGGGGCTTGGCTATGTATGGAGCCAGGTCCACATTACGTGGGTAGGATCACTTTTTGGTCACAAGCCGAACCAAATACGTGTGCGAATGGTTGAATATACCCCAGGCTACCTTGCGGATCATTGGTGCAGTAAAGGCCATGTTCTTTTCTGCATAGAGGGAGAACTCGAAACACTGCTCGCAGATGGCCGTACATTCACTTTAAGTGCGGGGATGAGTTATCAGGTTGGTGATAACGCAGAACCACATCAGTCCAGAACAGCGACAGGAGCAAAACTCTTTATTGTGGACTGATGTATTCGTCGTTATTGCTTGCTACGTCCGCCCTTGGCACGGAGCGGACCATCGGACTGAAGTGACGGTCCGCTGTGAGCGAAGAGCGGAAGTTCTGTATATGTAGCGCTTCAATGCGGCCTTGCGATACCAGGGATAAATGGCTCAGTGCCTGATATATAAAATCAAGTCACCTTGACCTGAATATGCCCCAGTCATCAGAAATAACAGGTTATTACCAAAGATTCATCAAACAGACCTTCTGTCAGTTACTGAACGCGATCAAACACCAAAAAACATAATTGGATCCTTCATTTATTCAAAATTGGTACTCGATTGCAGGGTTTCCTGGGAAGTAAAACTAGGCCTTGTTGTAAAAATGCTAACAACAATCCGCGGCATAACTGATGAGGCACGGTTCGGCGTAGCTACCTGATATCCCTCTCATTCTCGGTACTGATTTCCCACAAAGGAACCTGTCATTTTGAGCAATGTAGACGAATTAAATACCTGGCAAGAACATACTGCGCCAAACCGGGAGTTAAAAGGCGGCCTTAAATCCCGCCACCTGACCATGATGTCGATTGCCGGTGTGATTGGTGGCGCCCTGTTTGTCGGTTCCGGTAAAACTATCGCTCTCGCCGGACCGGCCGCTATTCTCGCCTACCTGGGAGGCGGGATTCTGGTGGTACTGGTGATGAGGATGCTCGGTGAAATGGCCGTTGCCCAGCCTGATACGGGCTCTTTTGCCACCTACGCGGATCGAGCGATTGGTCGCTGGGCCGGTTTTACTATCGGTTGGCTCTACTGGTATTTCTGGGCGCTGCTGATGGGTTGGGAGGCTTATGTTGCTGGCACTATCCTGCACAGCTGGTTCCCGATGGGGCCGGGATGGGGTTTTGCTCTGATTGTTACACTTTCGCTCATTGCTGTGAATTTTATGAATGTGCGTAGCTACGGTGAGTTCGAGTTCTGGTTCGCATTGATTAAAGTGGTGGCGATCGTCCTCTTTATCTTGTTAGGGAGCCTTGCGATTGTTCACCTGTGGCCGTGGGGTAATACCTCTGGATGGTCGCACCTCACCTCAACCGGCGGGTTTATTCCTAATGGCGGCAAGTCGGTGGTGGTTGCCCTGCTGGGGGTGATGTTCGCTTTCCTCGGTGCAGAAATCGTCACCGTTGCAGCAACTGAGTCAGCTAACCCCGACAAGGAAATCATCAAAACCACCAAGTCCGTCATCTGGCGTGTCTGTCTGTTCTATATCGGATCCATCTTTATCGTGGTTGCCCTGGTTCCGTGGAACGATCCTCGTCTGGGCGATTCCACCTGGGGCTCTTACCGTGTTGCCCTCGACGCATTAGGGATCCCCTATACGGGCCTGGTTGTTAATTTTATCGTTCTCACTTCTGTCTGTAGTTGCTTCAACTCGGCGTTGTACACCACTTCACGGATGCTCCACTCCATGGCCCGCCGGGGTGATGCCCATCGGGTCATGCAAATTACCGGCAGGACCACTGGCACGCCGTGGGTAGGGGTGCTGGTCTCCAGCTTTTTTGCTCTGCTGGCCGTCGTTCTTTCTGCCCTGAAGTGGATGGATGTCTATGATGTGCTGATGCAGGCCACCGGGACTATCGCTCTGCTGGTGTACCTGGTTATCGCCTTTTCCCAATTGCGCATGCGACGCAAGCTTGAAGCGGAGGGTAAGCACATCCGGCTCCGGGTCTGGTTGTTTCCATGGCTGACCTACGCAGTGATCGTTTTGATCATCGGCGCGTTCATCGTCATGATCTGGGAAGGAACCTATTTTAACGAGGTGGTGTACACCCTGCTGCTTGCAACGATTATCGTGGTAATGGGCATGATTGCGCAGAAATTTAATATCGGTGCGCAAAGCCGGCAGGGCCAACAGCGCGGATAAATAACCAATGGCGAGTGGCCAGTCGGCCTGCTTCCGCGAGGGGTTTTGTCGATTTTTAATGGTCCACATCGAATGTGTTCTGCGAACAGGGGCTGAAAAGCTGAACATTTTCATCGGTAAACACCTCGCTCCCTGGCTGCTGAAGGCCGATACATTCAGGCAATAGATATTGCCTGAATGTCATTTTTGTCTGCTAACGTTTGCCGGTTATGCGATGTTTGCTTTAGATTTATGTTTGAACCACGATGCAGTTATCGTAAGCGAGTGTGTTGCGTCCATCGGTTGAACTCACAGCGAGAAGCGGACATCGTGGCTCGAACAGGATTCCTGCTAAAATGACGCACTGATGAAAAAAATTCAATTGCCAGAAGTTGGCGAAGACAATGAAAGGGAGGCGTAATGTTTACCCCGGAGTTTATAAATGAAGAACGCGGCGAGTTTTTACTAGTTGCCAACCACAGTCTTGAATCTCCGGAATCGATAAAACTCAGTATTGCGTACAATATTGCCAGAATATGCTGGGGACTATCGCAGTTGCCACCGCACATTCAAACTTGCCGGGTCGTCTATGATATCAGAGGGCAATCCATCCCTAACCAGGTTCAGGCCCAGGTCAGGCAAGCGCTTGAGCAGGTAGCAATTGTGGAGTTTAAAAGCTGATGGGACTTCAGTTACTTATCAAAGCAGAACGTAACAAGATAGAAAAAGCATTAGGAACGCTGACATCAGAATGTGAAATATTTCCGGTAGATGAAGGCCTTTTCGGTATTTCCATTTCGGAGCACAATCTCTTATCCGCAGGTGAGGCTGCCGTTCTAAAAAAACTTGAACAACTCACACGTTTTGATCTGTGGCAGGGAGCTTGGCAAGAACCCCGGCGACGTTGGGATAGGCATACAAGTTGGAAATAGTGTTTATTGACCGTTTGAAGCCGAACAGACAACGACACTGTGACCGGAAGGGCAGGGAGTCGCTAAAGGGAAATGCTCGAGTGGGGCACAAGGGGTAAAGCAGCGGGCATCTGTGACTTGAACACCCAGAAATCTACCGGAACCCTAAAAAGCAAAAACCCGCCTTGTGAGCGGGTTCTTTAGAATAGTGGTGCCCGGACTCGGAATCGAACCAAGGACACGGGGATTTTCAATCCCCTGCTCTACCGACTGAGCTATCCGGGCAACGGGCCGCATTAAACTAAATTCAGCCGGACTCGTCAACGAAATTTGTTAATTTCGCTACGGAGTGCGCATTCTCTCACCATTCTGGTCGATTCTTGTTTTATTTTAGCGCGCTGTGTTATGACGTTTTATGTGATTTGCCTGCATTGATATGTTCTCGCGTTCTCTGCGAGGACAGGGCCGTAAACGCCTGTCATGGGTTGCACGCTCTGGCGAAAGGTGTAATCATTGCGCGAATTTTCTCCTTCTTCTTTCGGGGGCGCCTGAATGGTTTTATTCACTCAATGTTGCCATTACCGCATTGCTCATCCGCAACGGTTTCCCCGTCATTCTGCTGAATCCTCTATGCTCACCATGCGGTGAGGCAAGCGTACGCTCACTGCAGGACAGCAGTAAAATCAGAGTGCTTCTGCTTTTACTGATGTCTGGCGGTCGGAGCTGGTTACCAGTCGGACCCTGACAGTTTATGGGCGTGGTGTTTACCGCGTCCGGGCCTTTTACTCTCCCGATTTGGGTAGTCGCGCTTATGAAATCAATGCACATTGCCGCAAGCCTCGAACTTGTCTCACGCCTTTCTACGCACCGTCGTGTTGTCGCGTTGGACAGGACTGATTTTACCGATGTGGCGGCAGTCGTCATCAGTCTCGCCGACAGCCGCAGCGGCATTCTGGCTTTGCTTAAACGCACCGGTTTTCATTTACCGGTCTTTGTTTTTTCCGACGAAGAGTTTGAAACCCCTGAAGGGGTGGCTGCGGTGATCAACGGCAACGTCCAGCAGTGGCTTGAAGTTGAAGCTGCTGCTGTCCGTTACGAAGAAAATCTGCTACCGCCGTTTTTTGACACGCTGACTCAGTACGTTGAGATGGGCAATGCTACTTTTGCCTGTCCTGGGCATCAGCATGGTGAGTTCTTCAAAAAGCACCCGGCGGGCCGTCAGTTTTATGATTTCTTTGGTGAGAATATTTTCCGCGCCGATATGTGCAATGCGGACGTAAAACTGGGCGATTTGCTCATTCACGAAGGTGCCGCCAGGCGAGCGCAAAAATTTGCCGCGAAGGTCTTCAACGCCGATAAAACCTGGTTTGTGCTGAACGGAACTTCTGCGGCAAATAAGGTCGTGACGAATGCGTTACTGACGCGCGGCGACCTGGTGTTGTTCGACCGTAACAACCATAAATCGAATCACCATGGCGCATTGATTCAGGCCGGGGCGACGCCTGTTTATCTGGAAGCAGCGCGCAATCCTTTCGGGTTTATTGGCGGTATTGATGAACACTGCTTTGACGACAAATACCTGCGCGAATTGATCCGCGAAGTTGCGCCTGAGCGTGCAAATGAAGCTCGCCCCTTCCGTTTAGCGGTGATTCAGCTTGGCACTTACGACGGCACGATTTACAACGCCCGGCAGGTGATCGACAAAATTGGCCACCTGTGCGACTACATCCTGTTTGATTCCGCCTGGGTCGGCTACGAGCAATTTATTCCGATGATGGCAGATTGCTCGCCGCTGCTGCTCGATCTCAACGAAAACGATCCGGGGATCTTCGTCACTCAGTCGGTCCATAAACAGCAGGCCGGTTTCTCGCAGACTTCGCAGATCCACAAAAAGGACGATCACATTCGCGGCCAGGCGCGTTTTTGCCCTTATAAGCGTCTGAATAATGCCTACATGCTGCATGCTTCGACCAGCCCGTTCTATCCACTTTTTGCAGCCCTTGATGTGAACGCCAAGATCCACGAAGGTGAAAGCGGCCGTCGCCTGTGGGCGGATTGTGTGACGCTCGGGATTGAAGCGCGCAAGGCCATTATCGCCAATTGTAAGATGATCAAACCGTTTATTCCGCCGGTGGTGGCGGGGCGGCCATGGCAGGATCATGCGACACAGACCATTGCCAGCGATCGACGCTTTTTCAGCTTCGGGCCGGGCGATCGTTGGCACGGTTTTGAAGGGTACGCGCAGGATCAGTATTTTGTCGATCCCTGCAAACTGCTGCTGACCACGTCGGGGATCAACGCCGATACGGGCGAATACAGCGAGTTTGGCATTCCGGCCACCATTCTGGCGCATTACCTGCGTGAGAATGGCATCGTGCCTGAAAAGTGCGATCTCAACTCGATTCTGTTCCTGCTGACCCCGGCAGAAAGCTCAGAGAAGCTGGCGCAACTGGTGGCGATGCTGGGCCAGTTCGAACAGCATATCGAAGACGACACGCCGCTGGCCGACGTGTTGCCGTCCGTCTACAACAAATATCCGGTGCGTTATCGCGATTACACCCTTCGTCAGCTTTGCCAGGAGATGCATGACCTGTACGTCAGCTTCGACGTGAAGGATTTGCAGAAGGCGATGTTCCGCAAAGCCAGCTTCCCGGCGGTGGTGATGAATCCTCAGGATGCCAATATGGAGTTTATCCGTGGTAATGTGGAGCTGGTGCGACTGAGTGAAGCAGAAGGGCGCATTGCGGCGGAAGGCGCGCTGCCTTATCCGCCGGGTGTGCTCTGTGTGGTGCCGGGGGAAATCTGGGGCGGAGCGGTGCAGCGCTATTTCCTCGCACTGGAAGAGGGCGTGAATCTGCTGCCAGGCTTCTCCCCGGAGTTACAGGGCGTGTATAGCGAAAAGGATGCGGATGGGATTAAGCGATTGTACGGATATGTGCTGAAGTAATGCCTGATGGCGGCGCTGGCGCTTCTTATCAGGCCTACGGTTTTGTAGGCCCGGCAAGCTTAGCGCCGCCGGGCAGTTGAAGGGGATTAGTGAGTCACCGCTTGCTGCGCACCCGCAGGTACACGCACGTGTTTGTACTTAAACAGTGCAACGAACGCGAAAGCCAGTACTAGTGAGTAAGCCGCGAAAATCAGCCACACGTTCTGCCAGTCAGTGATGCCGTTAACGGTGTACATCTCCACCACTTTACCGCTCGCAATCCCGCCGAGAATACAGCCGAAACCGTTGGTCATCATCAGGAACATGCCCTGCGCGCTGGCACGAATTTCTGGCTTCACTTCTTTTTCCACAAACACGGAACCGGAAATGTTGAAGAAGTCGAACGCACAGCCGTAGACAATCATCGACAGCACCAGCAGCACGGTGCCAAACGGCGTTGGGTCGCCATAGGCGAACAGGCCAAAGCGCAACATCCATGCGAAGATACTGATAAGCATCACGTTCTTAATACCGTAACGGCTCAGGAAGAACGGGATAGTCAGAATGAACAGCGTTTCGGAAATCTGCGAAATCGACATCATCACCGAGGCGTGCTGCACGATAAAGCTGCTGGCAAACAGCGGATCTTTATCGAAGCTGTGCAGGAAGGTGTTGCCGAACATGTTGGTGATTTGCAGCTCCGCGCCCAGCATCATCGAGAAAATAAAGAAAATGGCCATGCGTTTGTTTTTGAACAGCGCGAAAGCGTCCAGACCCAGCATGCTGCTCCAGCTCTGTTTCGCCTGCTGGTTCGATACCGGAATGTGCGGCAGCGTCAGGGTAAACAGCGCCAGTACCACGGACAGCGCCGCGCCGATGTAAAGCTGCATGTGGCTTAATTCGAAACCAGCAAAGCTCACAGCCCACATCGCAATGATAAAGCCGATGGTGCCCCAGATACGAATCGGCGGGAAGTCAGTGACGATGTCCATCCCTTCCGATTTCAGGCGATAGTAGGAAATGGTGTTGATGAGCCCAAGCGTAGGCATGTAGGCCAGCGAGTTGAGCAAAATAATGATAAACATTGCGCCCGGCGTGGTCACTTCTGCCGCCATAAACAGTGTGCCTGCTCCGACTAAATGGCACAGCATGTAGACCCATTTGGCGCTGATCCACTTATCTGCCACGATCCCGAGCAGCGTTGGCATCAAGACGGCTGCAATCCCCAACGAACTGTATACGGCACCGATATCCGCCCCGTCGAATTTCAGGGTGACGAACATATACGAGCCCAGCGTCGTCAGCCAGCTCCCCCACAGACAGAATTGCAGAAACGACAAGATTTTGAGCTGCAGCTTAAGGTTCATGTTAATTTTCTCACAAAGGCATTGGGGGTTATGTTGTTATTAAAACATTCATGGCGATGATTTGAGGCGATTCTAGCGGTGAGACGTCTGGCGTTTTGTTAGCTGCCGCAAGAAAATGCAATGATTATTCTTTTGCAGAGCAGTTTAGTGACGCAAATAACATTTTCGTATGACGAAGAGGCAAGCGGAGAGGACTCAGGCCCGGAATCGAGCCTGAGTTAGGGAAGTTTTACTTGCGACGATAGCTTTTCTGCGCAGAGTTGACCTTATAGAGATAACGACGGGATTCGGCTGATGGATGGCGAGTCGTTAACGTCTGATAGACATCGCCCGGCGCCATGCTGTTGATGATAGCCGCCGCCTGCACTTTATCGCTTGAGAAGACGCGAAGTACGCTGCCCGCCCCGCCGTTATACGCCGTTATCACCGCATAGCGACGTGAGGTTGGGTTATCAATGCCGCCCAAATAAACGTTGCTCAACATGGCCAGATAGGCGGTGCCGGTATCGATGTTACTGGCCGGATCAAACAGGAAGCTGCGGCTTGGCGTACCAGATTTACCCTGTGCTTTGAACACATCCTTCCCGGCAGAATGTTGAACCACCTGCATCAGGCCCAGAGCGTCGGCGTTGCTGACGGCGTAAGGGTTAAAGGAAGATTCAGTCTGCATAATGGCCAGAATCAGGGATTCATCCACGCCATACTTACGCGAAGCCTGACGCACCATGCCAATGTATTTATGCGCACGTTTGTCGAGGTGATTCGGCACCAGGTTAATGGTCACGCTGTAGATAATGTGCAGCCCGTTATTGCGGCTTTTCAGGCGGTTTTGCAGCAGCCAGTCAGCGTAGTTCGATGCGCGGCCTTGCCAGCGAATCGGCTGTCCGGTGTTATCCACCACCTGCCCGTACAAGAACGGCTCTTTGGAAATCTGGATGTCATCGGCATCGGAATAGAGATCGACCGAGCCTGGATCGTCGCCCATCAACAGCGTTTTGATGATCGTCTGACGCAGGCGGCCGGCAGGATCGGTTCCGGCGATGGTTTCGAAGGTGATCGTGCCTTCGTCAAAGTTGATGTGGCTACGGGTGTAATACTGATCGGAATACTTCACGTAGTCCTTCGGCCCTGCGACCAAAACTTCGTTGTACCCCCAGATATTTTCGATGTTGTGGGCGAACTGGCCCATCAGGATGTCAAAACCGTTGGTGTCCTTTACCCAGGCCTCGTTATAGGTATCGTTTTTTTTAGAGCCTGAACACGAAATGAGCAACGGCGCAATCAGGGCTAGCGCTAAATATTTTTTCATCATTCCGGGAGTGCTTGTGGTGTTGTGATAAATGCATCGGCAATGCCGGGTGGCGCTACGCTTACCCGGCCTACAGCGATAACGTAGGCCCGCGCAAACGAAGTGCCGCCGGGCAATCCTGCCTTACTGTTTTTCCGGCGGCGTATAGCCTTCGATATGCACGTCTTTGCCTTCAAACAGGAAGTTGATCATCTCCTGCTCCAGCAGTTTGCGGTGCTCCGGATTCATCATGTTGAGTTTTTTCTCGTTAATCAGCATGGTTTGCTTGTGCTGCCATTGCGCCCAGGCATCTTTCGAGATTTCGTTATAGATGCGTTTGCCGAGCTCGCCCGGGTAAAGCTGGAAGTCCTGACCTTCGGCATCGCGCTGCAGGTAGGTACAAAAAATGGTTCTGCTCATGACTCTTCCTCTTTTAGGCCGTCGCTCAAACCAGAGCGCCGGCGCGTAACTGCTGTAACAGGCGTTCAACGGGAGCGGCAAGCCCCACGGACGGTGGCTGGGCTAAGTTATACCAGAGAGCGTTGCCTTCATCCATGCATGCGCCAACAGACTGCACGCTGAGCCACATTGGCACAATATCCAGATGGAAATGGCTGAAGGTATGGCGGAAGGCGGTTTGCTGTTCGAGCTTGTCGGCTTTTATCTGACGCGCAGCCAGCCATTCACGTAATTCTGCCTCTGAGGCGAACTGTGGAAAACAGAACAGGCCGCCCCACAGGCCACTTGGTGGACGCTGAAGTAAAAGCACTTCGTTATCGTGCTGCATGATAAGGAAATAACCTTCGCGTTCAGGCAGCGTCTGTTTCGGTTTTTTGCCGGGATACTGCGCCCAGCTGTGATGGGCATAGGCCACACAACCGGTGTTTAAAGGGCAGAGTTCGCATTTCGGTTTCGAGCGCATACAGACCATCGCGCCCAGGTCCATCATCGCCTGGTTAAAACGCTCCACGCCTTTCGCGGGCGTGACATCTTCGCTGATTGACCACAGGCGCTTTTCCACGTCTTTCTTGCCCGGCCAACCGTCGACAGCGTAGCAGCGTGCTAAAACGCGCTTCACGTTACCGTCGAGGATCGGGAAATGTTTGCCTAAAGAAAGCGAAAGGATGGCGCCCGCCGTAGAGCGGCCAACGCCCGGTAAATCGGCAACTTCTTCAAACGTTTCAGGGAATTTGCCTTGGTGAAGCGTGGCAACCTGTTGAGCGGCTTTATGCAGATTGCGCGCACGAGCGTAATAGCCAAGGCCTGTCCACAGATGAAGGACTTCATCAAGCGGGGCATTGGCTAAATCGGTGACTGTCGGAAAGCGCGCCATAAAGCGTTCAAAATAGGGAATGACCGTCGCCACCTGCGTCTGTTGCAGCATCACCTCAGAGAGCCATACTTTGTACGGCGTTTTTTCTGTTTGCCAGGGCAGGGTCTTACGCCCATATTTGTCGTACCAGTCCAGTACCTGGGCTGAAAATTGAGAGGCTTGCATGGTTACCGATTCGCTGTATCAGGGACGCAGATTGCAGCACAGCGACAGCCTCGCTGTAAACCGGATCTTTCCCATGCTTGCATCCTCTCATTAACTTTGGATAATGCCCGTTTCCTTAAATACTCATCAGGTAGACTGAATTTTTATGAACAACGACGTCATTTCACCGGAATTTGATGAAAACGGCCGCCCGTTGCGCCGTATTCGCAGCTTTGTCCGCCGCCAGGGCCGCCTGACCAAAGGGCAGCAGCATGCGCTGGATAACTATTGGCCGGTGATGGGCGTTGAGTTCAGCGAAGCGCCGGTCGACTTTGTCGGCCTGTTCGGTCGCGAAGCCCCGACTACGCTGGAAATCGGTTTCGGCATGGGCGCATCGCTGGTCACCATGGCGAAAGCCAGGCCTGAACAGAATTTCTTAGGCATCGAAGTGCATTCCCCGGGCGTGGGCGCTTGCCTCGCTTCTGCGCACGAAGAGGGCGTGGAAAACCTGCGCGTGATGTGCCACGACGCGGTGGAAGTGCTGCACAAAATGATTCCTGACAATTCTTTGAACATGGTGCAGCTGTTTTTCCCTGACCCATGGCACAAAGCACGTCATAATAAGCGCCGTATCGTTCAGGCGCCGTTTGCCGAACTGGTGAAAGCTAAGCTGAAGCTGGGTGGTGTTTTCCACATGGCGACCGACTGGGAACCTTATGCGGAACATATGCTGGAAGTGATGTCCTCGCTCGAAGGGTATAAAAATGTCTCCGAGAGCAACGACTATGTTCCGCGTCCGGAATCGCGTCCGGTAACCAAATTTGAACAACGTGGCCATCGTCTTGGTCACGGCGTATGGGACTTAATGTTCGAGAGGGTGAAATAATGGCGAAAAACCGTAGCCGTCGTCTGCGTAAAAAAATGCACATCGACGAATTCCAGGAAGTGGGGTTCTCTGTTGCATGGCGTTTCCCGGAAGGGACTGACGTTGAGCAAATCGACAAAACCGTCGACCGCTTTATTGATGAAGTGATCGAGCCAAACAAGCTGGCGTTTGATGGCAGTGGCTATCTGGCCTGGGAAGGTCTGATTTGCCTGCAGGAAACCGGCAAATGTACCGAAGAGCACCAGGCCATTGTGCGTAAATGGCTGGAAGAGCAGAAGCTTGAAGAGGTACGCACCAGCGAACTTTTCGACGTCTGGTGGGACTAAGTCGCTATAAAGGGCCAGCAATCGCTGGCCCGTTTTGTCTTTACAGGAGTTTCTATGATGCGCAAAACGTTGCTGGCGGCGGCCCTCTCCATTACGGCTTTCGCCGCACAGGCGGATTATCAGTGCAGCGTCACCCCGCGTGACGATGTGATCCTCAACCCGCAAACCGTGCAGGTGAAAGGCGAAAACGGCAATCTGGTGATCACCCCAGACGGCAACGTGATGTTCAACGGCAAACAGTACACGCTGAGTGCCGCCCAGCGCGAACAGGCGAAAGATTATCAAGCCGAATTGCGCAGCGCGCTGCCATGGATTGACGAAGGCGCCCGCTCCCGCGTGGACAAAAGCCGTGCCGCGCTGGATAAAATCATCACCGAGCAGGTGGGAGCCAGCAGCAGCATGCATGGGCGTCTGACCAAACTGGACGCGCAGCTCAAAGAGCAGATGAACCGCATCATTGAGCACCGTACCGATGGCCTGACGTTCCACTACAAAGGTGTTGAGCAGGTACGAGCCGACGGCCAGAACCTGGTGAATCAGGCGATGGGCGGATTGTTGCAGGACAGCATCAATGAAATGGGCTCGAAAGCGGTACTGAAAGGCGGCGGTAACCCGCTGCAAAACATCCTCGGCAGCATGGGCGGTTTGCAAACCGCAGTGCAGAACGAATGGAAAAACCAGGAAGCGGATTTCCAGAAGTTCGGTAAAGACGTGTGCGGGCGAGTCATTTCACTGGAAGACAGCCGTAAAGCGCTGGTGGGGTCTTTGAAGTAATTCCGTGCCAGCCCCTCTCCCCGGCCCTCTCCCGCAGGGAGAGGGAGAAATAGCAGCCCACGGCTTTGGCTCCTAATCCCGCGGGGAGAGGGTCTTGATTTTAGTCCCCTCTCCCTTGGGGAGAGGGCTAGGGAGAGGGGGAGCAAGCGGTGAGGTGTTCCAGAATTTTCATCAATACCCCCTCCTCATTCTCCCTCAACTCATTATTCCAGAAGCGTAAAACTTCCCACCCTCGGGCATTTAGCCACGCCGTCCTTTGCCTGTCATAGTCTGCATTTTCTGCGTGTTGCCCTCCGTCGAGTTCGACAATCAATCTGGCGCGATAGCAGACAAAGTCCGCAACAAAGGGGCCGATCGGCATCTGTCGTCGAAACTTATACCCATGAAAGCGTTTTGCTCTCAGCAGATACCATAGCTGCTGTTCTTCTGGTGTTTGGTTAGTACGAAGTTGTTTTGCGATTTCCATCTCCCCACTCTGCCAGCAAATCAAACCACTGCCAGAGTGAGAAGAGGAAACGGGAAGCCAGCTTCCAGAATTTTTACATCAGACCCAATGCTTGCGGGATAAACAGTGAGATCTGTGGGATGTAGGTGATGAGCATCAGCGCGACCAGCAGGGCGGCGTAGAAGGGCAGAAGCGGCTTGATCAAATGCTGGATTTTCACCCCTGAAATCGAGCAGCCGACAAACAGCGCGCTGCCAACAGGCGGCGTCAGCAGGCCGATGCACAGGTTCGCCACCATCATGATGCCGAAGTGAACCGGGTCCATACCCAGCTCTTGCGCAATCGGCAGGAAGATTGGGGTGAAGATCAGTACTGCTGGCGTCATATCCATAAAGATACCCACGATCAGCAGCACGATGTTAATCAGCAGCAGAATGATCAATGGATTTTCTGAGATCCCCATCAGCGTGTCGCTGATCATGTACGGGATATCGGCGTTGGTCATTGCCCAGGACATGCCGACCGAAAAACCAATCAGCAGCAGAACGATAGACGTGGTCACCACCGATTCCAGAATAAGCTTTGGCAGGTCTCGCCATTTCACCTCACGGTAAATCAGTACCGAAAGGATAAAGGTGTAAACCACAGCAATGGCTGATGCTTCCGTGGCGGTAAAGATGCCGCCCAGAATGCCGCCCATCACGATGACGACCAGAAGCAGGCTCGGCAGCGCATCCAGCAACGCTTTCGCCGCCTGTGCACAGGTTGGGCGTTCAGACAACGGATAACCGCGACGTTTAGCGATAATGGCGCACACCGTCATGATGGCAAGACCCATCAAAATGCCCGGCAGATAGCCCGCCATAAACAACGATGCGACCGAAACGCCGCCCGCAGTCAGCGAGAACACAATCAGTACGTTTGAAGGTGGGATCAGCAAGCCAGTGATGCAAGACGACACGTTAACGGCTGTTGAAAACGCCGGGTCGTAGCCTTTTTTAGTCTGAATAGGATTCAGCGTGCCGCCAACAGCGGCGGCTGCTGCTACCGCAGAACCTGAAATGGAGCCAAACATCATATTCGCCAGCACGTTCACATGCCCGAGCGAGCCGGGTACGCGGCCGACCATCACCTGCGCCAGGTTGATGAGGCGTATGGCTATTCCGCCGCTGTTCATCAGCGTGCCCGCAAAAATAAAGAACGGGATAGCCAGCAGCGCAAAGTTATCCAGGCCGTTCGCCAGACGTTGAGACACTGTGATGACCGCGATATCCCACGGGAACATCAGCAACATAGATGCGACGGTAGCGATGCCGATAGAGAACGAAATAGGCACGCCGATAAAGACCAGCACGAAGAAACAACCGAATAAGGTCAGAGCAATTGACGCTTCCATTATTGCGAGGCCTCCTGCGGATGAGTCAGGCGAGTAATGCCCTGATAAATAAAGAACAGGGCGTAAAACATCATCACGAAGCCACACAGCGGCAAGATGAAGTAGACATAACCCATCGGGATTTGCATTGCTGCGGAAACCTGCGCGGTGGCCAGCGTTTTCTCAATCAGCTTGAGCCCACCGGTGACAATGACCAGCCCAGAAAATGCGAAAATGAGCAGATTGACGATCACGCTGAGGATGGCCTGACGCTGTGCATTCAGGGTCATCGCTAAGAGATCGATAGAGAGATGGCGTTGCGCGCCCACGGTGTAGGCCGCTCCGAGAAGCCCCACCCAAATCATCAGAAAGCGTGCCAGCTCATCCGTTATCGTGCTGGGCTGGTTCAGTACATAGCGGCTGAACACTTGCCACACTACGCAGATGACGAGTGCGACCATGACCGCCACGGAAAAGGCCGCGATGGTGCGATCCACCCCTTGCTTAATGCGGTTTAACATCATGATTATTCCCTGAAAAGGGCCTGAGACAGGCCCATGGCAGATTACTCGGCGGCTTGTTCGAATTTCGCCAGCAGTTCGGCTTGCTTTGGATCTTTTCTGAAGTCGTCATACAGCGGCTGTACGGCAGCACGGAACGGGGCTTTATCGACGCTGACAAATTCTCCGCCCATCGCTTTGGCCTGCGCTCGGGTTTCTTCTTCCACTTTTTTCCACGCCTGCTGCTGCCAGGCTTCGGAATCTTTAGCTGCTTTCGCGAGGATTTGCTGTTGTTCAGGCGTCAGCTTGTTCCAGGTTTTGGTGGAGATAACGAGGAAGTCAGGAATGGAGGCGTGTTCGTCCTCAGAGAAGACTTTGGCAATTTCGATGTGGCGAGTCTGAACCCAGGACGGCACGTTGTTTTCTGCGCCATCCACCACGCCCTGTTGCATCGCGGTATAGACTTCACCGAAAGAAATTGGGGTCGGTGCGCCGCCCATCAGCTCAATCATTTTCAGGGTGGTTGGGCTTGCCTGAACGCGAATTTTCAGCCCTTTTAAATCTTCAGGTTTAGTGATCGGTTTTTTCGCATAAAAACTACGGGTGCCGGCTACATAAGCTGACAGCGCAAAGAAACCTTTATCTTTGCTGGAATCCATAATTTCTTTACCGACGCTGCCAAAGACCACTTTATTAAAATGATCCTGGTCTTTAAATAAATAAGGCAGATTATAAATGGCGTAAATATTATCAAAGGATTCTAAATCACTGGCAGACCCTTTGGTCATATCCAGCGCGCCATTTTGTAATAATTCCATGGTTTCACGGGCGCTGCCCATTTGGCTGCTGGGATAAATGCGAATCGTCATTTTCCCGTCAGAAAGTTCTTTAACTTCTTTCGCCAGATGTTCAAACGTTTGGTGTACCACATGGCTACGTTCGAGGTTATGTGCCAGTTTTAACGTGACTTTTTCAGCAGCCTGCGCGCTCGTTGCAAACAGGGCAAGCAGAGAAGCGCCCAGCAGAGTACGGGTAAAAGAGGTCTTTTTCATTGATGGCTCCATGCTCATGAATACTCAGGGTGGTTTACAGATAATGCAATCCAGGAAAAATCTGTATGACATCTTATCCTGGTTGTCAGACATGCAGATCTCGTCGAGTTCACATTTTTTTACCTGTAAACGGACGGCACTTTATTTTTGTGCGCTGTGTTGGGTTTATTTATCGAATGTGAATGCGGGAGTTATTCAGGAAGTCATTATTAGTTGAATGACTAACAATAAATAACGAGGTGAATGCTCGGCTTTTACGAAATGATGAGATCGGCAAGGCGCAGATCTCATCAATAAGGATTATTCTTCGCTGAGGAAGATTTCCAATAGCGAGTTCAAAAATAATTTCCCGTGATCGGTAATTTGCCATTCGGTGGCGGTTTCAGTCTGCGCCAGCGCTTCAGATAGCAATCTTCCAGGAGACGCACAGGACCGGTTTTTAACGTGCGTGTTTTTGCCAAATCCCAGGTTATCGCCAAAGTGCCTGGTACCGATATTATGCTGGCGCTGATAACCTGGTTTTGTGTGAACCGAAATTTCGGCGTATTGATTTTCAGGAGGCGATAAGTCGCGAGCATTTTTGCTCGGAAATAATATTTCCCGGCATATTCAAAAATATTCATCAAATCAATAATATTTTAACATTCATAAATAATATCACCGTTGGCCAGTGTGAACATTATTTCTCAGTCAGTTATTCCTGGCGTAGCAACCAGGGCAAACCATGAAGTGAATATTGCCTAAGCAACACAATTTGTGGTAGAGGTAACAGGGCAATACGGGGGAGATAATTGCCAGATTGTCAATCGGGGTTTGCTGTTTTTGGCTCGTGATGCTGTGAAGGTTAACCTGCGGATTATGTGCTGCCAGCAAATAACAAGATTATGGATTTGTGCTGATTGTTTAAAAAAGGCAGTGATTCCGTCTTCGCTGTCTTGAGTATTGAATTGATAAAATGCTTCTGCCGGGACTGGTTGACATTTGTTTCGCATTCGCCGTTTTTGCTTTTACATTTCCTCAGGGACAGGAGAAAAATATTGAAACCCTCAGCCGCTAATGAAGACACCGCAGAATATTCCAGGCTGCATCCTCGAGTTTTTGAACCCTCTACGCTAATCGTGTTAGTCGGTCTTAGCATATTTGGAGCGATGATCGGTATTCAGTTGCTCACCACCCTTGGCGTCACGCCTAATACAGCCATTATCGGTGCCATGATCGCGATGATAATTGCGCGTATTCCGATGCAGATGTTTATGCGATTCCGCTCGATTCATGTGCAGAATCTGGCTCAAAGTGCTATTTCCTCCGCGACCTTTGGTGCCGCAAACTCGTTGTTGCTGCCAATCGCAATCCCTTGGTTATTTGGACGTGAGGATTTGGTGATGCCGATGTTCATTGGTGTCTCGCTGGCAATGCTGCTCGATGCATGGATGCTCTATCGGTTGTTCGACACCCGCATTTTTCCGGCGGAAGGCACCTGGCCACCGGGAGTAGCAGCGGCTGAATCTATTAAAGCTGCCGATCGCGGTGGTAAGCAGGCGGCGCTGCTCGGCACGGGTATTGCCATCGGCGCTGTCGGCTCCTGGCTGAAATTCCCGATGGCTGCGCTTGGCACCGCTTTTATCGGCAACGTCTGGGCGCTAGGGATGCTTGGCGTTGGCTTCATGTTACGCGGTTATTCTGAGCCGCTGTTTAGTATTGATCTCAATAAACTTTATTTGCCCCACGGAGTGATGGTCGGCGCCGGACTGGTGGCACTGCTGCAAATTATTCGACTGATGCGCCACAGCAAGCACCAGCCTCGTGTTAAAACCGATTCAAAAACGTTGTCGGAGACGCAAAACGATTGCATTGCTAAGACCCTGCGTATGGGCGCATTAGGCTTTGTTATCATTTCGGCGCTGATTGCCTTGACCTGCGGCTTGTATGCCAATATGACGTTGCCCTGGCTACTGGCCTTTATCCTCTACGCTGCTTTTGCCGCTTTTGTGCACGAAATCATCGTGGGGCTGGCAGCAATGCACTCCGGCTGGTTTCCGGCGTTCGCCGTTGCCCTCATCACACTTATTGGCGGGATACTTATCGGATTTCCTCCGGAGACACTGGTGGTGTTATGCGGCTTTTCGGCGGCAACCGGGCCAGCGTTCGCTGATATGGGGTATGACCTGAAGACAGGCTATATCCTGCGCGATAAAGGCCGCTATACGACTTTCGAACTTGATGGACGCCGTCAGCAACTTTTTGCCGCTATGCTGGCGTTTGTCGTCGCGATACCGGTTGTGCTGTTTACCTTCAACGACTTCTTTTCTCGAGGGCAAGTGCCGCCGGTGGCGAAAGTCTATGTGGCGGCCATCAATGCTGGTGTTTCCGCCGACATTGCCCTGTCGTTGCTGTTATGGGCTGTGCCCGGCGCCATCATTCAATATATTGGCGGGCCAAAGCGACAGATGGGCGTTCTGCTGGCTACGGGGTTACTTATCAGTAATCCACTGGCGGGATGGGCCGTACTAAGCGGTCTGGCAATTCGCGTCATCGCCCTGCGGGTTTATGGGGACAAAATACGAAACAATATGGAAATCATTGCCGCCGGGCTTATCGCCGGTGATGTGCTGTTCAACTTCTTTAACTCGTTATTCACGAGCGGAAAGAAATAGTTAATACACAACAGGGAGTTCGATAATGAGCCTGAAACACACTCTACAGGTTTTTGACATTCTGGACAGCGCATGGGCTAGCGGTGAAAAAGTGGCTGCGCTATTCGCCGACTATGCTGATGTGTCGCTGAGCGTGAAAACGATCCATGGCCCACGTGGTAAAACCGATTTTATTCGTATCATTATTCCTGGAAGTGAAGGAAAACGCGGCGGCGGTAGCGCACCCACTTTAGGTGTTATTGGACGTCTTGGCGGTATTGGTGCTCGTCCCGGTCGCATTGGCCTGGTTTCTGATGCTGATGGTGCCATTGCGGCTATTGCCTGCGCATTGAAACTGGCTGACATGCAGCGCCAGGGAGATGTCCTGTCGGGAGATGTCATTGTGACAACCCATATTTGCCCTGATGCGCCAACTCGCCCGCATGAACCGGTAGACTTTATGGACTCGCCCGTTGAAATCGAAGATATGAACGCGCAGGAAGTTATCCCGGAGATGGATGCGGTATTGTCTATCGATACGACAAAAGGAAATCGCATTATCAACCATAAGGGGTTTGCTATCTCCCCTACCGTGAAGCAGGGATATATCCTGCGAATTGCAGACGATTTGCTGCGTATCATGGAGATGACGACCGGCCAGTTGCCAGTGACGTTCCCCATTACAACGCAAGATATCACGCCCTATGGCAATGGGTTGTACCATCTCAACAGTATTCTGCAACCGTCTACCGCCACGGCAGCACCGGTAGTTGGGGTGGCTATCACAACCACCAGCATAGTGCCCGGCTGCGGTACGGGCGCCAGTCATGAAGTCGATATTGCGCTGGCGAGCCGGTTTGCCATCGAAGTAGCAAAAGAATTTACTCGCGGCGGCTGCCCATTCTACTGCCCTCAGGAATACCAACGCCTGCTGGATATGTATGGTTCAATGGCGCATCTGCAAAAACGTCCATAGCCACATCTGGCCTGACAGTTACCGTTTCTCGATACAGGTAACTGTCAGAATGCATCTGACTTAATTCTTCTCAGTCAGTAGAGCATGATGCAGCATTCTGAATCAGGACTTTTCTGCGAGAAACCACTCAAGAATGGCGTTCAGGAACAGCTTTCCATTGTCAGTAATTTGCCATTCGGTGGCGGATTCAGTTAGATAGCCCTGCGCCAGCACCCGATCAATCTGTGGCCGAATGGTTGATTCGGGTAACCCGGTGAATGCGGTGAATTCTGCACGCGGCGCAGGCTCCAGCAGGCGGAAGCGGTTCATGAAGAACTCTAAGGGTTTATCCTGAGCTTCCACATTGTGCTGACGCTCCAGATAGCGACCTTCCATATAACCGCGCGGATGACGCGTTTTAGCCGTACGCAGAATGCGCCCATCCGGGAACGTCACTTTGCCGTGTGCGCCGCAGCCAATGCCCAGGTAATCGCCAAAGCGCCAGTAGTTCAGATTGTGCTGGCACTGATAGCCCGGTTTGGCGTAAGCGGAGGTTTCATACTGCTGATAACCTGCGGCAGTCAGCAACTGATGGCCTTGTTCGTAAATATCCCACAGCGCGTCGTCGTCAGGCAGCTTCGGCGGGCGCGAACCAAACAGCGTGTTGGGTTCGATGGTTAACTGATACCACGACAAATGTGGTGGGTTGAGCTCAATAGCCTGGCGCAAATCGTCCAGCGCTTGTTCCAGCGTTTGATCCGGCAGGCCGTGCATCAAATCCAGGTTAAAGCTACGCAGGCCAAGACCTGTTGCCAGATGTGTGGCGCGCTTAGCTTCGTCTGAATCGTGAATACGCCCGAGGCGCTTGAGCTTCGGTTCGCTAAAGCTTTGCACACCGATGGAAATTCGGTTTACCCCGGCGCGCTGATACTCCACAAAGCGATCCGCTTCTACAGTACCCGGGTTGGCTTCCATGGTGATTTCTGCATCCGCGGCCAGATTAAGGCGCGCGCGAACTCCATCAAGCAACGTGTGCATGGCCGGGCCAGAAAGCAGGCTTGGCGTGCCTCCGCCGATAAAAATCGTTTTTACTTCGCGTCCCTGCGCGTAAGGTACGTCTTCATCCAGGTCAGCGAGCAGATGCTGCACATAATCATCGTGCGGCACTTCGCCTTTCAGGGCGTGCGAATTGAAATCGCAGTACGGGCATTTCTGCACGCACCAGGGAATATGAATGTATAAACTCAGCGGAGGTAACACGGTCATTAACGCAGGGCTTCCAGTAACAATTTCAGCGCCTGTCCACGGTGGGACACGGCAATTTTTTCTTCGCGGCTCAGTTCAGCGGCGGTTTTACCCGCTTCTGGCACGAAGAAGATCGGATCGTAGCCAAAGCCGCCGTTGCCTGCTGCTTCGCGGGTGATAATGCCCGGCCAGCTGCCGTGACACACCAGCGGCGTTGGATCTTCAGCATGACGCATATAGACCAGCACGCAGTGGAACTGTGCCTGGCGTTGGTCTTCAGGCACGTCTTTCAGCGCAACCAGCAGCTTTTCCAGGTTCTGCTGATCCGTTGCCTCCTCACCGGCATAGCGTGCGGAATAGATGCCAGGCGCGCCGCCAAGCACATCTACCGCCAGGCCGGAATCATCGGCAATGGCTGGCAGGCCAGTGACTTTCGCCGCGTGGCGCGCTTTCAGAATGGCATTTTCGATAAATGTCAGCCCGGTCTCTTCCACCGACTCAACGTTCAGCTCAGTCTGTGCCACGACGTCGAGCCCGAAATCACTCAGCAGCGAGGAAAGCTCGCGCACTTTACCGGCATTACCGGTAGCCAGAACTACTTTTTGCATGGGATGTCCTGCTTTATGAGCGCTTCCACGCCCGAAGGGAGTTGTTGCGGATGGAGAATTTTTACCTGTTTGTGGCGTCCAGTCTCACCTTTCTCAATTATCACCTGGCTTTTTGCCACGCGAAACTGTTTGCCGAGAAATTTCACCAGGTGGGCGTTGGCCTGACCATCAACAGGTGGGGCGGTGATGGCGACTTTCAGTTCGTCGCCATGCAGCCCAACAATGCTGTCACGGCTGGCTTTAGGCTGAATATACAGCCGTAAAACCAGCCCGTCGTCGCACAGGTCGACGGCACTCATAGTGCCATCCACAGCCCCGGCAGCAGCATATTTCCGGTGGCCTGAAGCAGTTCGGTGATGCCCATGTTGATGACATACAGCAGCAACACGAGGATCATCGGCGAGAAATCAATGCCACCCATTGAAGGCAACAGGCCGCGAATTGGGCGCAGCAGCGGGTCAGCAAGCTGCATCAGCACGAATTCAACCGGGCTGCGGCCACGGCTGACCCAGCTCATGATAGCCATCAGCATCAGCACCCAGAAAATCAGCAGACCGATCGTTTTGATGAGGATAAGCACCGCGGCAATCCAGATAATCGGCTCGAAGGTGATGACCATAAACAGCACGATAGCCTTGAGTACGCAGAGCACAAAGGCTATCAGCAGCGATGAGCTGTCAATCGGGCCCATCGCCGGGATAACACGGCGCAGCGGCCCGACAATCGGCTGCGTGGCTTTCACCACGAACTGCGAAAACGGGTTGTAAAAATCACAGCGGGCCCACTGCATCCAGACGCGGAGCAGCATCACCATGGTGTACAGCTCAATCACGGTCGAAAGCAGGAAAGTCAACGTCTTCATGGCGTTCCTCAGTTTTCCTTATTTATTGTTTTGGGTAATCGCGTGCGCCAAAAATGGCGGTCCCGATGCGTACCATTGTGCTGCCTGCAGCAATCGCGGCAGCCATATCGTCTGACATGCCAAGCGACAGCGTGTCCACGTCAGCGTAGCGTGTTTTCAACCGGGCAAATGCTACCGCCATTTGTTGGGCTACCGCAAATTGCCTTACATATTCTGACTCAGGAGCCGGAATAGCCATCAGCCCACGAAGGCGCAGGTGAGGCAACGCGGCAATGGCTTCTGCCAGCGCATCAACGTCTTGCGGAGCAATACCTGACTTGCTGGATTCGTCGCTGATGTTGACCTGAATAAGCACGTTCAACGGCGGAAGGTGCGCCGGGCGCTGCTCGCTCAGGCGCGTGGCAATGCGCAGGCGATCAACGGTATGGCACCAGTCAAAATGCTCGGCCACCAGACGGCTTTTGTTCGACTGCAAAGGGCCGATAAAGTGCCATTCCAGTTCAGTCTGACCGGTTTCCTGAAAATAGCGGATTTTCTCCACGCCTTCCTGAACGTAGTTTTCACCAAACGCTCGCTGGCCTGCACGGATAGCTTCTTCGATCGCGCTCGCAGGTTTGGTCTTACTGACTGCAAGCAGAGTAATTTCTTCTGGAGCACGGCTGCAAAGGGCAGCAGCGGCTGAGATTTTCTCCCTGACCTGTGCCAGGTTATGCGCAATGTCGTTCATTTTCAGGGTGATCATATGGATATGCAGGAAATTGTGGCCCTTAGTGTAAAGCATAATGTCTCGGATCTACACCTGTGCAACAGCGGCGCTGTGCGCTGGCGGCGGCAGGGCAGGCTCGAACCCGCCCCCTTCGAGGCACCCGATCCGCAAATTCTGCTGCTGGACTGGCTCAGTGATGCAGTACGGCTTCAGTGGCAGCAGGAAAATCAGTGTGACTTTGCGGTTCAGGCGAGTGACGGCAGGCGGCTACGGGCCAGCGCTTTTCGTCATGCCGAAGGTGTCTCCCTGGTGCTGCGCCTGCTGCCTGAAAGATGCCCGCAGCTCGCCGAACTTGATGTTCCGGTTGCCATTACCGAGCTGTTAAACGAAGAGAGCGGACTGATTCTGGTGACGGGGGCAACGGGCAGTGGAAAATCAACGACGCTGGCGGCGATGGTCAATCACCTGAATCACCACCGCGACGGACATATTCTGACGCTGGAAGATCCGGTGGAATTTGTTCACCACAGCGAGCGCTGCCTGATTCATCAGCGAGAAGTGGGGGCTCACTGCGATTCTTTCGCTGCGGCGTTACGCGTTGCATTGCGGCAAGATCCCGATGTGATTTTATTGGGAGAATTGCGTGATACCGAAACCATTCGTCTGGCGCTTACAGCAGCAGAAACCGGGCATCTGGTGCTGTCCACATTACACACGCGCGGCGCGGCGCAAGCTATCGAGAGGCTGGTGGATGTCTTTCCCGCAGGTGAAAAGGAACAAGTACGCAGCCAGCTGGCAGGCAGCCTATGTGCGGTGTTAGCGCAAAAATTGCTGCCTGATAAACAGGGGGGCAGAGTCGCGCTGTATGAGCTGCTGGTTAACACGCCTGCGGTTGGCAGCCTGATTCGCGAAGGGAAAACGCATCAGTTGCCCGGCGTGATGCAAACCGGGCAACTGGCGGGCATGTTGACGTTTGCGCAGAGCTATCAGCAGCGGCAAGTCGCCGGAAGGCTCCAGGCGATATTCAGTGAATAAACGGCAGGAAGTGCGCCAGCCGTGGCGAGAATTTCCAGCCGTATTTCACGGGTACGCAGCGGCGTGGTAAAGCGGTGGGTGCAGACGGAATGGTGATTGTCGGTGACTTCTGCCAGCAACGTTTCACCCGCCCATAGCCGATAGTGCGTAATGCAGTGAGGTGTCACCGCGTTAACGTGGCCCATTTGCACGGTTTCCATCGCGTTGTCGAAATCGTTGTCCTGAACCAGCGTCAGGCTGTGGAGGGTCTGGTCTTGCTCCCACTGCCAGCGAACGGTAGGGGTTTTATCGGTGAGGGCGGGCTTCCACATGGTGCCTGTCTGGCAGTCGGTCATTGGGATGTCTTTGCTCGCCCATGAAAGTGATGAGCAGCTTCAGCAGCGTTTTTCTGCTGAGCAGTGGCAACAGCTCGCGCCACATGTTCAGCAACAGCGAGAGCTTGGGCATGTGGTCTGGCATCACAGCGATGGCGAAGTGTCGATGGCGCAGCCATTGGGCGCTCATTCCGCCGCGCTCGCTTTTGCGGGGTTATGGCATCCCGACACTGATGATGTTGAGCATCGCCTGCAGTCTCTTCACGCACTGGCCCAGGATCTGATGGCTCATAGCTAATTTGTTTCTTTTATAGAAACAGTTAACGATATGCAAAGAACAGGACAAAGAACTGTGAGCGCGATCGCGCGTGCGTTGTTTATCAGTGAGAATACGGTCAGAACCCACCTGTACAATGTTTTTCGCAAACTGAGCGTGAAAAACAGAACACAGGCAGTGAGTTGGGCGAACGAGAATCTACACCACTGATTTTATTGCCAGTTTCCCTCTCCCCGAAAGGGGAGGGGGATTAAAAACCCTGCTCGAAAAAGCTTTCCAGAATGACGACCGCGGAAGCGGAGTCGACCTTTCCTTTGTTCAGCGCCCGATAGCCGCCTTGTTCAAACAGGCCCGCTTTCGCTTCTACCGTGCTGAGACGCTCATCATGCAGAATGATTTTCACACCAAAACGGCCATGGATTTTATTGGCAAAGTTACGTGCGCGTGCGGTGAGCGGTTGTTCGGTGCCATCCATGTTCAGCGGTAAACCGACGATCACCGCTTCAGGCTGCCACTCTTTAAGCAATTTTTCGATAGCGTTCCAGTCGGGGGTGCCATCCTGCGCCTTGAGCGCGCCAAGCGGACGGGCCGTGCCAGTGATGCGCTGCCCAACGGCAACGCCAATACTGCGTGTCCCGAAATCGAAACCAATCAGTGTGCCGCTCATTATGCGTGCCCCGCCACACCAGACATGGTCTGGATATCAATCCCAATCAGACGAGCCGCATCACGCCAGCGATCGGCTATCGGGGTTTTGAACAGAATGTTCATGTCGGCCGGTGCAGTCAGCCAGGCATTATCGAGAATTTCCTGCTCCAGCTGGCCCTTCTCCCAGGACGCGTAGCCCAGCGCAACCAGCACTTCTGTCGGTTGTTCCGCTGTGCCGATTGTCTCCAGCACATCACGGGAAGTGGTGATCACCGTGTTGTCTGAAATGCGGATGCTGGAGGAAAACGTTGACGGAGGCGTATGCAAAATAAAGCCTCGATCTTCTGCCAGCGGGCCGCCGAGCATGACGGGCTTATCGAGACGAATGTCGGGATCGCGAGGATCGGGCGTAATCTTGAGCTTTTCCAGAATCCCTTCAACCTTCAGATTTTCCATCGGTTTATTGATGATGATCCCCATCGCTCCGTCGTCATTGTATTCACAAATGTAGACCACAGCGCGGCGAAACATCGGGTCCTGGAGAGCAGGCATGGCAATAAGAAAGTGGTGCTGTAAATTCATTGTCAGAGGTTCTGTTTCCTGGTTTAAAAAGCAACAACGGCCAGTATGAGGGGAAACCAGGGCGCTGTCGAGAGAAGGCGGGATCCCTCCCGCCCTGGCGGTTACTTGCCCAGACGCTTTTCAATAGCGTCCATCAACATACCGGTGATGGAGACAGGGAATTCCGCTTCGATTTCGCGGATGCAGGTCGGGCTGGTGACGTTAATTTCTGTCAGGCGATCGCCGATAATGTCGAGGCCCACGAAAATCAGCCCTTTCTCTTTCAGCGTTGGCGCAACTTTACGGGCAATTTCCCAGTCGCTTTCAGACAGTGGACGCGGCTCGCCACGGCCACCGGCGGCCAGGTTACCACGGGTTTCGCCACCTTGTGGAATACGCGCCAGGCAGTACGGAACCGGCTCACCGTCTACAACCAGAACACGTTTGTCACCGTCTTTAATGGCGGGCAGGTAATTCTGCGCCATGCAGTAGCGGGTGCCGAGTTCGGTCAGGGTTTCGGCGATAACGCCGATGTTTGGGTCATCCTGCTTCACGCGGAAAATCGATGCGCCGCCCATGCCGTCCAGCGGTTTCATAATGATGTCACCGTGCTGCTGCCAGAAGGCTTTCAGCTGGGCTTTGTTGCGGGTGACCAGTGTTTCCGGCGTCAGGTCAGAGAACCAGGCGGTGAACAGCTTTTCGTTACAGTCGCGCAGGCTCTGCGGTTTGTTGACGATCAGCGTGCCTTTTTCTTCTGCGCGCTCAAGCACATAGGTTGCATAGATGTATTCGGTATCGAACGGAGGATCTTTACGCATCAGAATGACGTCGAGATCGGCCAGCGCCAGATCCTGTTCGCCGTTGAAGCTATACCAGCCGTCATAGTTCTGCTCAACGCTGAGCAGGCGAGTCTGCGCGCGCGCTTCACCGTTAATCAGATAGAGATCGTTCATCTCCATATAGTGGAGTTCGTAACCACGACGCTGCGCTTCCAGCAGCATGGCGAAGCTGGAATCTTTCTTGATATTGATCTTCGCGATGGGGTCCATCACGATGCCGAGCTTGATCATTACTCTTCTCCTGTAACGCGAGTATTAGCCCAGATCGCCAAAACGCACCTGCAGTGCGGTGATGGCGGTGAGCGCAGTGGTCTCAGTACGCAGAACGCGAGGTCCCAACAGAATATCAGTAAACTGGTAACGAGCGGTCATGGCAATTTCCTCTGCCGACAGCCCGCCTTCCGGACCAATCAGCAGGCGAACACGTTCCACCGGTAACGGCAGCGTGTTGATACTGGCGCTGGCGCGAGGATGCAGATTGAGTTTCAAGCCGCTCTCTTCTTCGGCACACCAGGCTTCCAGATCCATGGCCGGACGAATTTCCGGCACCACGTTACGGCCTGACTGTTCGCAGGCGGCGATGGCAATTTTCTGCCACTGCTGGAGCTTCTTGTTCAGGCGTTCGGCGTCCAGTTTAACGCCGCAGCGCTCGGAAAAAAGTGGCGTAATGAGGCTTACACCCAGTTCAATGGATTTCTGGATGGTGAATTCCATTTTCTCCCCGCGCGACATCACCTGGCCGAGGTGAATGTGCAGCGGCGATTCGCGGTCATCGAGTTGAGCACTGAGCACATTCACCCGCACGCTCTTTTTATCCGCCTGAGTAATTTCAGCCTCAAAGACCTGATTGCTGCCATCAAACAGCTGAATCGCCTGGCCTTTGCCCATGCGCAGCACACGGCCAACGTGATTGGCGGCGTCATCGCTCAGGGCAATTTCATGGCCTGCGGTAACAGGCTCAGGGTGATAGATGCGGGGAATGCGCATAGGCTCAAAATTTCCGGATATCAGTTAACATTTGACGCTAGTGTAGGGTAGCTCTTTTGCGCCTGGCAAGCCTGCTGGACGTAAGGGTTATGATTCCCCTGAATTTCCGCAATGCGGGCATCGCGCTTGCACTCCCAGGCTGTGACTGGGTACATCTTATTCCAGGCGGTGAAGAGCTGCGATTGCTGGCGCGAAAGCGTGAGTTTATAGCGGTCAAGCATATAGAAGTAAGTGCGGGCAATGGCACCGCGTGCGCGTTCCGGCGGCTCGGCGACTTTGCCTTTGAAGTCCACCTTCATGGTGCACTGACCGTACTGGCCTTCGCCACCATTCCACTGGCTGTACATGAAGTTATTACGATCGCCATTCACTTCACCCACCGCGGGTTGCAGATTGTGCATATCGCTTTCCATCTGGCGATAAACGGGATCTTTCACGCAGTTTTTCCTTCCGCCATCCTGCCAACACTGGCGCTGATGGCCGAATTGCCAGGCAGGTACCACGTGCTCCCATTCGACGCGGCTGGCGCGGGTTTCATTTTTACGCACTTTATAGCCGCACGATCCCAGATCGATAACGCCTTTTTTCCCCTGCCAATTGATTTTACAGCCGCAGTAAAAATCGCCAGGGGCGTCGGCATTGACCTTCACGCCCGCCGCTTTGGCCTGAGAAAATGAGCTGATTCCAGCGGCCAGCGCATGGCCTGAAAGAGCTGAGCTAATCACTGCCAGCGTCAGAATAAATTTACGGGACATCACGAACTCCGTATCAAAACGAGCCCGCAACGTAACGAAACAGATTGTCAGATGCAATCAGTCAGATCAGAAAACTTCCAGTTATTTCCGATGGTTACTTTTCAGCCACCAGAGGATCGCCGCAGTGAACGCAGCGGTAGACAGCCTCACCGCGCAATACGCGATTGTGCCGACGAACGGTAAGCTGGTGCTGCTGGCAGCCGCAGCGATAGGGGAAGGTGTTTTTACGCACGGACTCCAGTTCAAACTGATGCGTACGACGAGCCGGCACGCCAAGCACGCTTTCCATCATCCATTTCCACTCTTTACCGTGCGGCGCGACACGGCCAAACCGCTTCCACACCAGCAGGTGTGCCAGTTCATGCGGCACGACTTCTTCGATAAATGCCTGCTGATTCTCCAGCAACAGCACAGGATTCAGGCGGATTTCATAGCTTTCCAGCCAGGCGGTACCCGCCGAGGTTCCCCGCTGGGTCCAGTTTAGCGTTGGCTCCGGGTAATCACGCCCGAGTGTCAGGTTTGCCTGGGCGAGTTTTTCCCGCAGGCTGCGCATGACAGCTTGCTGAACGGCGATGGGGAGGCGTGGGGTTTTCATAGCCGGGAAGGATAAAGCGACGAAAGGTGGAGTGCAAGGTGGAGATTTTTGTGCCGGGTGGCACTCCGTTTACCCGGCCTACGTTTCATTTGTAGGCCCGGCAAGCGTAGCGCCGCCGGGCATCAGACCGCACGAGGTAAATTGCAAACCCTTCTCTTTCGAGAAGGGTTTCAGACTGCTGACAAAGTCCTGGTCGAAAGGCCGGGACTTTGATCTAATAGGGTCAGTACAATTAATGGACTGACCGCCATGCTCAGAGAACTCTCCCCGCAGCAGTACCAGTTTGAAACCATCACCCTCGATGAACTGGTCCCTGAAGACCACCTGGTCCGCA
>NZ_JBLFJW010000031.1:0-66914 GCF_047713085.1 Pantoea sp. sgz302252 | reverse complement strand
CTCGCCAGCCCGCGCCCGGCCAACCCGCCCCGAAGCCGCAGCAAGCAGCGGCTCCGGTACGGGTTACGTGAAGGGGTAATGATGGCGCTCACAGAAAAAGACAAGGACAAAACAAGACATTAACGGCAGCGGCCGTCGCCGTTATACTGGCCTCCGGCGTCAAAGTGCGCGTCGGGCGTTGCGTGCTAATGTGTTGTTAAAGATGTGAAAGTGGCTCTTTAAAAAGTGAGGCGTAGCGCGGGCAGTAGCGTGTTAAAAAGTACGATAGCGTCGGGATCGTTCCTATGACCCGATAGGGCTGATGGGTGGGGTGAATCCTTACGGATATGTCAGTAATCCATTAAAATGGATCGATCCGCTTGGGCTGGCTTGTTGTCCACCCAAATACCCATCAAGAAATGCCGCACTCAGAGATGCAAAAAGAGACGCAGGAATACCGATGGGGCAACAACCATCAAAAGTTGAAATGGTGAATTTAACAGACCGCAATGGCCATAATATTCTCGGGAATGACTATCAGCCAATTAAAACAAGGGAATACACTTTTACCAGACCAGGGAAAGAAGATATTGTTATACAAGATCATTCTCCCGGTCATATTTATGGTCCAGAAGGCACTCCTGGAAATAAAGGACCACATATTAATGTCAGACCTAAGAGTGACACCAGAAACGGTCATATTGATGGCACACAAGAACATTACCCATTCTAGGAGAGAACCATGAAATCATGGGCCGATTATCTTGTTGATTCAAAACACATTGACTCTATTTATCATGCAGATAAGCCAAGTCTTGATGGGATCGATATTCATGAGATTATTTTTCACAGAGATGGACCCAAAATATCCATTGTTTTGAACCTAAAAGAGTACCCAAAAGACCCACCTAAAAAATGGATTTCACAAAAATTCAACACCGTTCAAATGAAATTATCTCTTATTACGATTGAAAATGTAGATCTGTCAGGATGGACTGATCCTAGCTACACTGCATATATTAATGTTGATAGAATTGATGGGAAAATCCATTTTGATTTACATGGAACGAAACTCAAACTATCAATAAGAGCAATGTTTATGGATGTTGAGTCTATAACTGCTTATACAAAAATTTAAAAAAATAAGCCGAGAAGTATCTCTAATGATCTTCCCGGCTTTTTTATCATCTTCACTCCACTAAGAAACCAGTTCCTTTATCCCCATCACCGCCTGTTTAAACTGGTAAAGCTCAGCCTTCAGGGCCTGCACTTCACTGGTATCCGCAATAATCGTCAGCACGCCATCCGATATTTTCACTGTCACCCCCGTCCCGGTATCAAATCCTGCTTCCTTCAGCCAGTCGCCTTTAAGCATCAGACTCGGATGGCGGGAATAATAACGCGTCCGGAATGTCTTGGGGTCGGCGTGCCGCGCGGTTATATAACTCACCTGGTAACGGCGCTGCATTTTGGAAATCTTCCGTTCTGCCGTAGAATGCTTCTCAGCCATAATTAACTACTCCAATTAGTTGCTTGTGGTCAGCGGTAGTTAAGGGTTACAGCCCTTAGCTATCGCGATATCTGATTGTGATTACTCTGTTTTACCAATCACATTATCCAGGATCTCAGAAACTAACTTCTGCTTTGTTCTCGGCAACTGGCTGATAATCTCTATCTGCTGTTCCAGTCGTGAAGCAGGGCCGCGCTTGCCACTTCTGCCCTGAGTGGGTAATCCCAGCAGTTCATCCAGTGACAGGTTCAGGATCTGAGCCAGTTGTGGCAACAGCGCCGCCGAAACTTTTAACTTCCCGCCTTCATAATGCGCCATTGTCTGCTGCGCAATCCCTAACTGTTCCGCCAGTTGCGTCTGTGTTAGCTGCTGCTCTTTACGGGCCTGGGCAATCCTCGTACCAAGCTGTTTAAAAAACGCTTCATCTTTGTTGTTCATGGCTTGCTGTAGCTGTCGTGTTGTTAACGTTGCCATGATAGTACTCCCTGTTTTAAATAACTCAGTTGACAATACCCTAATATAGAGTACTCTGCAACGGAGTTATTTATACCCTAAACCTATTGACAGGTTTTTACAGGAGTTCCCGTTATGGCCCGCATCCCCGAAGCAGAATTACAGCACCTGAAAGCCGCCGTCCCGTTAGTTGCGCTGGTGAAAGCGCAGGGGCGCAAGCTGTTCAGAAAGGGAAAAGACTTCGCGGTGCTGTGTCCGTTCCACGATGAACAGGAGCCGTCCTGCGTGCTGTCACCGGCCAAAAACCTCTATCACTGCTTCGGCTGCGATGCCGGTGGTTCGGTCATTGACTGGCTGATGCACACTGAAAAACTCAGCCTGCGTAAGGCGGTGGAACGGCTGCGCGGTGAGCTGGGTGACAATCCTTCCGTTCAGCCGCTGGTTGCCTCGCCAGCCCGCGCCCGGCCAACCCGTGCCGGAGCCGCAGCAAGCAGCGGCCCCGTCGCGGGTTACATGAAGGGGTAATGATGCAGCTCACAGAAAAAGACAAGGACAAAACAGATAATCTGACCACCACTGCATCATGGATTTTCGGGCATCAAGATGCTCGGCTTTGTGAATATACGCCGCCCGCACACCATTGCGCTCCTGATGACTCATCTGCCGCTCTACCACATCCTGCGACCAACATTCCGATTCCATCAATGCACTACAGGCCATGGTTCTGAACCCGTGTCCGCAAATACCCGCTTTGGTGTCATAGTTCATTAAACGTAACGCTTTATTGACCGTACATTCGCTCATGGGTTTGTAAGGATTATGGTCGCCGGGAAAAACCAGCTCCAGATGACCAGATATTTCCTGTATCTGTTTCAGAATGGCAATGGCCTGACGGGAAAGCGGCACAATGTGAGGCGTGCGCATTTTTGCCCCACGCGTTGAGAACCGCACTTTATTAATGGCTTCGCGCGTGGCGGGAATCGTCCAGAGTTTATTTTTGAAATCAATTTCACTCCAGCGGGCAAAACGCAGCTCACTGGAACGAATAAAAAGATGCAGGGTCAGCGTTACGGCCAGACGCGTCAACTGACGCCCCTGCTGATAATTTTCAACGCGACCCAGCAATTCAGGCAGGCGCTCCAGCGGCAGAGCAGGGTGGTGATGCCTGACCGGTGCGGCGGTCACGCCATCGAGATGCATTGCCGGATTATTGTCCACCAGCCCCTGCTGCACCGCAAACCGCATGATATTGCATAAATGCTGACGGGTACGGGACGCCACTTCCAGCAGACCTTTATCTTCAATCCCTTTCAGTAGCGCGGTGAAGTGTTGTGCTTTTAACGTGGTCACGGACTGGCTGCCGATAACAGGGAAAATATGATTGCTCATACTGGCAAGCAGGCGGCTGGCATGATTTTCAGACCATGTTTTATTGCTTTTATGCCAGCCGAGCGCAACGGCTTTAAAACTTTTTTCGGGAGCATGGCTGGCTTTTTCTGCGGCGCGTTGTTCTGCCGGGTTAATTTTTTGCGTGAGAAGTTTACAAATACCGTCACGTTGTTGTCGGGCTTCTGCCAGAGAGACTTCAGGATAGGCACCTAAACCGAGGCGGGATTCTTTACCGTTAAAGCGGTATTTGAGATACCAGAGAGGAGAGCCGCCAGGATTGACAAGCAGATACAGACCGAATGAGTCAGTGACTTTTACAGGTTTGGAAGAAGGTTTTAAGTTGCGGATTTTTGAATCATTTAAGGACATGTGGTGGTCACTCCATAATCGAACCGGATTGACCCCAAATCTGACCACCAAATTCATCCGATGCATGCAGACAAATAGATATGCATCGGGAAGGTTTTCCACGCTAACTCATTGAATCAAAAAAATATAGAGATTCGCAGGGACGCATGAAAACAAGAATATGGCTCCTCTGACTGGACTCGAACCAGTGACATACGGATTAACAGTCCGCCGTTCTACCGACTGAACTACAGAGGAATCGTGTGAACGGGGCGAATATTAGCGATGCCCGCGCAGCATGTCAAAGGCTCTGTGCATTCAACCGTGCTGATTGCTGACTATTTCAGCAATCAGCACGGAATTGCCGAAAAAATACCGAATTATGCTTCGCTGTGACACACCTTTTGCGAATGTGAAGGACTCAATCCAATACGCATCACATCCTGAGCGATCATCAACTCCTCATTGGTGTTGATGACGGCCACCTTAACCACCGAACTGTCAGACTGAATAAACGTCGCATTCTCAGCGTTTTTCTGTTCATCCACCGTCAGGCCCAAAAATCCCAGATTATTGCAAATGGCTGCTCTGGCACGAACGGCGTTTTCGCCGATGCCTCCGGTGAAAATGAGCGCATCAATGCCGCCCATTTGCAGGACGTAGCTGCCGATTGTCGCCCTGATTCTTTCTGCGAATAGCGTGAGGGCTAGAGCGGCTTGTTGATGACCCGCATCCGCAGCCTGTTCCACATCCCGATAATCATTGGACACACCCGATACGCCCAAAAGCCCTGACTCATTGTTGATCAGCTGATTGAGCTGTTGCGGAGTTTTGTTCTCTCGCTGCGCAACCCACGGCAGAATGGAAGGGTCGATATCGCCGCTGCGGGTGCCCATCATCACCCCGGATTGCGGGGTAAAGCCCATTGAGGTATTCACCGATTTCCCGCCCTGAATCGCGCAGACGCTGCACCCGTTGCCAAGATGACAGCTGACCACACGAAGCGCGCTCAACGGAGTACCCATTTTTTCGGCTAGTTTCTGGCTGACAAATTTATGGCTCGTCCCGTGAAAACCATAGCGGCGCACGCCCAGCTCCTGGTAATACCGTAATGGCAGAGGATAAAGAAAAGCGGAGGCTTCAAGCGTTTGGTGGAAAGCTGTGTCAAACACCGCCACGGCAGGTATCGCGGGCAAAAGCTGACGGAACACTTTTATCCCCAACACGTTGACCGGATTGTGCAGCGGCGCCAGTTCTGCCAGCTGCTCTATTTTTGCCAGCGTCTCGTCGGTGATGTTCACCGAGTCTTTAAAGAACTCCCCTCCGTGCGCGACGCGATGCCCAACGCCGTCAATATCCTGCAATGAGTTGATTATTCTCTGCGCGATCAGTTTATCCAGTAGCAGAGTGACGGCATGATGATGATCGTTGACGGGCAGCGTTTCCTGCCATTTTTGTGTTGCCACTTTTAGCGTAAAGCTCGCCTCTTCTTTGCCGATTCGTTCAACAATCCCCTGACAGCGAACCTCACCCTGTGGCAGGGTCAGCAGCTGAAACTTCAGGGATGAACTCCCTGCATTGATCGCCATGATGTTATACGACATGAACATTCCTCTGATTCAAAAAGGCGCTGATTTCCTTCAGCCCTGCGTGGGTCGCGGCGCTGGTAATAAACACCGTTTGCGCTCCGGCCTGTTTCAGCCAGTCTTCTACCTGGGCTATTTGCTGTGTGGCTGCAATGTCTGATTTAGTGACAATCCCGATGGCGGGCCGGTTCATCGGTTCGGTGAACCCCGGAGAAAATGGCGAACTGGCTGCATCCGCATTCAACACCAACGCGATGACATCGGCTTCACAGGCGCTCGCCAACAGCGCACTGTACAGACGCCGGTTTTCCAGGTATTCGCCGGGTGTGTCGATGCTTTCTGGGCTCCAGGCAATCGCCTGGGTTTTTTGATAATGCAGTGCTTCCCCGCGAAAACACTGGGTAAGCGAGGTTTTGCCGCATTGACTGGGGCCAATAAGCATGATGCGTTTCATCGCGCTACGTCCTGGTGATGGAACAGGCGGTAAAATGTAGCACTTCGCCCAGCGTTCGGGTGACCTGAGTTAAGGCATATTCAATGGCGGAGACATCGCCCGTCAGCACCACTGAACCGGTAAACCGGTCGAGAAAGCCGATGTCCACTGCGCCCGATTTTGTCGCAATATCGCAGGCGATAATCGAGGCTTCGCTGGGCGTGATGGTCAGAATGCCAATCGCTGACACGGTATCTTTCAGCCCCAGTTTTTTAAATAAATCTTTTCCTGGATTGGCAATCAAATGAGCCAGCGTGACTTGTTTGCCCGGCACATATTCCTGAATCATGCGATCGGTTGTCGGTGAGTTTTCCATTATGCCTCCACTATCTGTCGCCACATGGCATCGTGAGGGCGAGGAAGCACCACGCGCGAAACCAACAGACCTTTTTCACCCGCAACGTCGCTGGCAACGGTAACGGCGTTGTTCACATCTGAGATTTCGCCCACCAACACCATGTAGCATTTGCCGCCAATGCCGTAGGCCATATGCACGCGAACGAGCGTGACGTTTGACGCTTTGACGGCACGATCGGCAGCACCGAGACAGGCCGCGATACTCCACGTTTCCACAACCCCAACCGCCTGTTTGCTTTCGACAGCGTTCAGACCGCTAATCGCAGGCAGGATGCTGTGATGCAGGTTGGGCAGTACCAGGCTGTCAACGAGCATCTCGCCAGCCAGCGCTTCGCCTGCAGCCACTGCCTGTTGCACGGCACCGACATCACCGCCCAACATCAGCAGATATTTTCCGGGGCAGGTGGTTTTGCTGGCTAACAGCGTCACGTTGGCGCTTTTCAGCATCACATCGCCCGCTTCCATTCCCTTCGCAATACTGGTGAGCTCTAAAATTCCAATGGCCTGAGACATGGTTATCCTCTTGTCACCGTAATGGCTTGTTCCGTAATGTCGCTGACAATGCCGTCGATGCTGGCATGAATGGCTGCGCCTAACGTCTCCGCAGGGACATCCGCGACGCATTGCCCGCGCATAACCTTTTCCCCTTTGTTCACGCAAGGCGTGGCACTTGCTCCGATGTGCTGACGTAGCAGCAAGGTGACTTGCTGTGGCTGATGGTCTGTTTCGGTGAACGGCGCATCGTGATACCAGTCATTCAGGCCGAGTCGGGCAATGAGCCGTTTGATTGGCACCATGCGGTGCTTAGCCATCTCGTCAGCGGCAAGTAGCGGCCCTTCATAGCGCTGGTTTTGCGCCCGAAGTTCACGTTTGAGCATTCTGTTAATTCGCATCGGCGAAATGTCGACCGGACACGCCACGCTTTCACACACATTGCATTCTGAACAGGTGAGGGCACTCAACAGGATCTGCGGCGTGGCGGTTTGCTGATAGTTCACCGCGCGCACCAGAAGATGAGGCGAGAGCGGATGGCCGATCAAATGCCTTGGACAGAGATCGGTGCATAAGCGGCACTGTTCACACACGGTTTTCGCCAACGCCAGCACTGTTTTGTCATCCTGCAAGCGTCGTTGAATGAGTGCGTGTGTTTTGGGAAGCACCAGCAGCCCGCCAGTCGTTTTGGTGACTGGCGAATCAAGGGAAGGTATCAGGCTTCCCATCATCGGGCCGCCGTTGATAAAGCCCGGATCGGGTACGGTTGCGCCACCCGCCAGAGCCAGAACTTCACGCAGAGAAGTACCAACAGGCACGGTCACCGTCAGCGGTGTCTTCACTGCTCCATTGACGGTCAGGGTTCTGCGCGTCACCGGGTAGTGTTGTTCGACGGCTCTGGCGATATTCAGCACGGTCTGCACGTTATTGACGACAACACCCACGCTGACAGGCAGCGCGGCAGGGGGCACGCGCCGACCGGTCGCCATCCAGATGGTTAACACCTCGTCGCCTGCCGGATAGACGTCCGGCAGAATGTGCAGGCGAATGCCCTCAGTCAGCAACGGTGTTAAGGCGTTAATCGCCTCGCGATATTTCTCTTTTAACGCAATGATGCCCGTGCTTGCGCCAGTGGCGGCCATGGCATAGCACAGACCGCGAATCAGACGTGCGGCTTGCCGGGCCATCAGCTGTTGATCCACTTTCAACAGCGGCTCACATTCGGCGGCATTAACCAGAAAGGTATCGACCTGAGCCTGAAGTTTCACGTGAGTTGGGAAGCCTGCTCCCCCAGCGCCAACGACGCCGGCAGCTTTGACATGATTACGAATGGTTTGCGCATCGACATCCACAAGCGTCTTCATAGCAACTCCTCCAGAAGCTCCTTGATAGCCCCTGCATCTGCGTTGCGCGGATTGGTTGCCAGCGTGACGTCAACAAGTGCGGCCTGAACCATCGCCGGAATGCGGCTCTCATAGTCGGTTTTGTACTCACCCAGGGCGGCGGCAAAGCGGGGTATTTCGCATTGTTTTAGCAACTGGGCGATATGCTGAAGCAGGGCATTCAGGCTGGCGGTGTCGTTCGCTGTTTCAGGGCACAGGCGGCACGCTTTTGCCAGCCGTGCATAGCGTTTCGCGGCACGTGGATCTGTGGCATTAAAGCGAATGACCGCGGTGAGCAACAGGGCATTTACCAGCCCGTGCGGCAAATGAAATTGCCCGCCCAGTTGATGCGCAATGGCGTGGTTCAGCCCAAGCCCGGCCTGGCTGAACGCCATGCCAGCAAGCGTAGAGGCGTTGTGCATTTTGCCGCGTGTTGCCAGGCAATCGCCTTTTCTGACCGCAACAGGGAGATAGCGAAACACCAGCTGCGCGGCTTTTTCTGCCAGCGCATCGGTGAAGTCGCTGGCTTTGGGTGAAACGTAAGCCTCAATAGCGTGAGTTAACACATCCAGGCCGGTATTGGCCGTGATGTTGGCTGGCACACTGACCACCAACGCGGGATCAAGGATGGCGATATCCGGGTATAACGCCTTGTCGAATAAGGGGTATTTAATCCCTTTGTCCGGGTCAGTGATAACACAAGCACAGGTCACTTCCGAGCCAGTGCCGCTGGTGGTGGGAATGGCTACGCAGGTTTCAATCTCTACTCCGGTCTGGCGGCTAAACCAGACAATGGCTTTTGCGGCATCAAGCGCCGAACCACCGCCAAATCCAATCACCACCTGGGGTTTGAGTTGTTGCATCTGTGTGATGCCCTGAACCACGGTGCTGATACTGGGATCTGGCGTGATGTCGCTGAACACGCTGATCTGATTACTGGCAGGCAATATCTGCTTAAGCGCATCGAACATCGGCGAACGGGCAAGAAAACCATCGCAGATTATCCAGATATGCTTATTCTCAAAGCGTTGCAGAACATTCAGGCTGCCCTGGCCGCTGTACAAGGTGGTGCGAAGTGAAAAGGGTTTCATCACAGCCTCGTTAGCGGATGGAAAAGCCGTTTGTCAGCACGCAACGGCGGGAACGAGCAAATGTTCGCGCCGACGTTGTGCCTTCGCCTGTTGGCGTGGCGATGGTAAAGGTGGTGAAGCCTTCGCCCCCGACACCAATCCCGGCATAAGACGGCCCGTTTTTAACGAAAATGGAGGTTTGCAGGGCGCGAGCAGCCTGGTTTAACCGCGAAACGTTTTGCGAATGCATGACCGCGGTGTGATGCAATCCCTCTTCGACGATCAGCGCTAACTCAAGAGCGCCGGAAAAATCCTTCACTTTAACAAGGGGAAGCATTGGCATCAGTTGTTCGCAGGTGACCCAAGGGTCGCGAGCATCGACAACGCCAATCAGCAGGCGGGGAGCTTTTGCCGGAACAGCTAATCCGGCGGCAGTAAGCATCTCAGAAGGGCTTTTGCCTACCAGTTTCTTGTTCACCTGGCCTTCCGGCAGACAGGCTGCGCGCAACTTGTCTGTGTCCTGCGCACTGAGTAACAGCGCCCCAAAGGCTTGCAGTTGTTGAATCAAACGATCGGCAACCGACTCGACGACAATCAGGCTTTTCTCTGCGATGCAGGGCAGGTTGTAATCAAAGGAAGCGCCATTGATGATGTCTTCGGCCGCTTTGACCAGGTCGGCGGTTTCATCCACGATGCACGGAGGATTCCCGGCCCCGGCGCCAATCACTTTCTTGCCACTTTTCATCCCCATCGCCACTATTCCCGGCCCACCGGTAATGGCAAGAATGGCGATTTTTTCATGTGCCATCATTTGCTGTGTGGCTTCAAATGTTGGTTCGGCGACAGTGACCACCAGATTGCGAATGCCACAGCAGCGGAAGGCAATCTCCTCAATCAGGGCAATCAGCTTGAGGGAAATATTTTTTGCCGCGGGATGAGGACTGAAGTAAACACTGTTGCCTGCGGCCAGCATGCTGATGCTGTTATTAATGATGGTTTCTGTCGGGTTGGTGCTGGGCGCGACGGAACCAATGACGCCAAACGGGGAGTATTCAAACAGCACCATCCCGCCATCGCCGGTAAGGGCGGTCGTGGTGAGGTCTTCCACGCCAGGCGTGTTATCCAGCGCGGCTTTGTTCTTGAGAAATTTATCTTCTTTGTTGCCCATGCCGGTTTCGCGCATGCTCTCTTCGGCGAGCGCTGGCAGATGTGGAGTCAACTCTTGTCGCAGCGTGTTGATGATAGCGCTGCGTGTTTTTAACGGGCATTGCTGATAACGCAGAAAGGCCAGATGCGCGGCGTTGATCGCCTCATCCACTGAGGTAAAAATACCTTGCGCTGCCTTGGGTTGCGTTTTTGTCTCAGGAATTTTTTCGCGCAAAATGGCGCGAATCAAGGTTTCAAGCTCTTGGGTATTCATGATGGTGTCCTTGTTTCTAATGCCAGCATCGCCGCCCGGGCAATGTCCATGTCCTGTTCCACGCTGCCTCCGCTGATCCCTAACCCACCGATGAGAACGCCTTCGCGCCAGAGGGGGAATCCTCCTCCAAAGGTCACGACTTTGCCCTGCATTTGGCTTTCCAGCCCGTACAGTTCAGCACCGGGCTGGACAGCGGCGGAAAGCTCATGGGTGGCGGTTTTCATCGCGACAGCGGTCCACGCTTTTTTAGGGGCCAGTTCACTGCTAACCAACAAGGCATCTGGCATTCGCCAGGTCACGGTTTGCGTGCCATGCGCATCCACAATGCTGACGACAACAGGCACTCCCAGTGCTTCGGCATGATTCACCGCTGCCTGGGTTAATTGATGAAGGTCTTTGAACGAAAGCGACATGGTGGATTTCCTGCTGGTGGCGGTAGGACTGGCTGAGAGATAGCGGCGAGTCACTTCCTGAATAAGGGCTCGCTGATGAGCGTCATGATCTTCCGCGCGAGCCAGGGCGTATAAGCAGTCTGAGAGGCGATTGAGGTAGCGCAGCAGTTCGCTTCTGACGGTTGCTGTGGCGGATAATTCCACCAGACGCCTTTCTGCCCGGCGAGCGAGCGTCCTGGCAAAATGCAGACGACTTGCCGCCTCGCAGCGCCCCGGCAAAATAAATTGCTGAAGTGGCGTAACACGGCCCATGGCTGTATCAATGGCGGTTTCGAGTGCAGAAATGTCCTCGACGCTGATGTCATGGCGCTTTGCGCTGGCCGCGTCACCTTCACTGGCAAGTTCGGCACTTAGCCAGAAAAGGTGCTGCTGAACAGTTTCAAGCCGCTCGCGGCGCTCCGCACAGGTACAGGCGCAAACACACAGGCTCAGCGCTGAATTCAGTTCATCCAGCGTGCCGTAAGTCTCTACTCGCGGATGTGTTTTGCTGACCCGTTCCCCGGTGAATAATGTGGTGGTGCCTGAATCGCCAGTGCGGGTATAAATCGCCATACGCTCTCCTTAGCGGGAAAGGGTGTCAACAATGCCAACGATGGCAAGATCGATGGCTTCATTGGGGCCGGAGAAAACGTGCCGTGCGCTGGAGCCGCTGGATAACAGCACCAGCTCCCCGATGCCAGCCCCGACGGAATCCACAGCCACTTCATCACCCTGGGTGGGTGGGTCAGGAAGATCGCCGCTGGCGCTCACTCGCCGAACCAGCAGCAGTTTTTTGCCAACCAGCGAAGACGATTTTTGTGTCGACACCACAGAGCCAGTGACGCGGGCCAGTTGCATGATTCACTCCTGCTTAATGAGGTGGATGTTACGTGCCCGCGCAGCGTCAAGCGCGAGGGCGGTAATGACACAGTGACGACGTAACACCAGCCAACTTTCGTTAAGGCTTGCGACGTCGGCATAACTTAAAAGCTTTGTCGGGTGCAGAACGATGGCGCGTTCATGTTCGTCGCACCACTTCAGAGGCAAACCTGACAGCTTGTGTACCGGTATCGCTGGCAATAAGTTCCCGGGAATCGTTATTCGCACCTGCAGGCCCAGGCTGAGGACTTCAAAGAGTTTTCTCACTGTGCGATCCTCCTCCTGATGTTTTGCAAGTTGCCTGAGCTGCGGAAGGCTGACCTGAGTCAGATTCAGCGCTTCGTGTTGACTGCTTAATGCCCGGCAGTCGATGTCCTGAAATTGCGCGGCGCTTAAGGTCCTGGTTTGCCCCGCACGTCGCTGCAGACGAGCGACGACTTCGTCAATAACGTGCTGCAACAATGTGCTGTTCATTAGCGGCTAACCAACGTTGCAAAAGCGTGCGGGTTATCTGCGCCTGCCGCGTTGGCTTCATCGGTATCAATGTGCATTTCAAGGCACATCTCCGGCGAAACCCGAATATCGACGTTGTCAAAAACCAGTTGGCGATCGTCGCCTTTGATGGCAACAGCCACGCTGTCGCCGTGTGATACGCGTAAAATCAATGCGTCCAGAGGCGACATATGAATATGCCGGCGGGCGACGATGACACCTGAAGCCAGTTCCAGCTCAGCAAAAGGGCTAACCAGACGGAGGCCAGGTGTGCCTTTCAGATCGCCAGAACTGCGTAACGGTGCCGCCACCCCCAACGCTCTCGCATCGCTTCGGGATATTTCGACCTGGCTTATGGTGCGCAATGGCCCCAGTAACCGGACATTGCCTATCTCACCTTTTGGCCCGACTAAAGTGACTGTTTGCTCGGCTGCGTAATGCCCGGGCTGCAGCAAAGCCTTTTTCTTACCAATAGGCTGGCCAGGGAAAAGGCGCGCGTAGTCTTCAGCACACAGATGGAGATGACGGTTGGAAACGCCCAGCGGAATCGGGCGCTCCCGCATTTCATCCAGCACATTGCAAACGAGGGCATGCAGAGAGTCTTTATCCATGGTGTGTCACCTCACTTACCCGCATGCAGGCAGAGCGTTCGGGGTTCCCCTTTCTGGCGCTGGCAGGCAGGGTCAAGACAAAGATTACAGAGGGCGGGATTGAGATCCGCCTTCTGCACTTCTTCTTGTATTGCTGCATCTTCAGGAGACTTTTCTTCTTTCACCCCGACCGATTCTGGCGAAATGCTAGCTGCCGCGGGTTGTTGCAAAATGCCGCTCGCTGGCCGGGCAATGACTTTATGCGCAACTAAGCCATGTTGCTGTTTTGCGATATTGGCACCGGTGATAACGGCGGCCTGTACCGAGGCGACATCTCCGGTGATTTTGATCAGCATCCAGCCTGAGCCGTTGGTTTTTTCGAATCCTGGCAGCGTGATGGCAGCGGCTTTCGCCATGGCATCAGCGCAGGTGATTGCCAGTGCCAGACCACTGACTTCCAGTAACCCCAGTGATTGCTTCACGCTGTGCTCCTTGCCTGAAAGCGTCAGGCTGACTTAGGTAAAATGGCCTCAACGTCACTGTGCGGACGCGGAATCACGTGACAGGATTTCACTTCGCCGACCGCGTTGGCTGCCGCACTGCCTGCATCAACAGCTGCTTTCACCGCGCCAACGTCGCCACGAACCATCACCGTGACCAGACCAGAGCCAATTTTTTCATAGCCAACTAACTGCACATTGGCCGATTTCACCATGGCATCAGCGGCTTCAATGGCGGCGACCAGGCCCTTTGTTTCAACCATTCCCAGTGCATTATTCATACTGCGATTCTCCTGTGGATAACGAATGAGCGTCCCTGAAGGGGAGGCCCTTAACCAACCGCGCCGCGTTGTTTCCAGTGTGTCGGTGGGCGTGGTGACTTTGGTTCTGCGTCAGCGTAAAGAGCGGGGCTGACACAGGTAGATTTTTGTAGTGCACGACAAGCGTGCTTTCATCGCAGGCAATACCAACCAGCAAGGGCGAGAATTGAGCGGCCTGCCATGCGCACTGAACGAGGCCATCCATGGGCTGTTCGCGAATGAAAAAGGGGATGCCTTCTTCTTCAATGCCCAACAGGACTTCTTGCCAACGTGCGAGTGAGTCGTTCAGCACGGTTATCACAATGGCCGGAAGGGGATCGCTGTTAGCCATGCGCCACCTCCTTTTGCCACGACAGGATCAGGCCCGTGGCAACGGCATTACGAGGGCCTTCGATACCGCGAATATTGCCGCGACCTGCAACCAGTCGATATTGAGCAAGGGCATCGGTAACCAGTTGCGGCACTTCAAAATCGAGTGCCGACCCCCCGACAAGCACCACAAAAGGAATGTCCCGAATATTGCCTGTAGGGCTGACCTGACGGAGTGCTCGCAGCGCGTTGGTCACGAACACGCGTTCTTTCGCACGGCGTCGAACGGCGCGGACTTTCTCCAGAGGCAGGTCGCCGGGGAGGGGGAGCAGGCCGTCGGCCTTCACAACACAAACACGAGCAAAGACGCTCGGCGGAAGAGGGGCGGGGAAAAACTGAACGCTGCCGTCTTCGTGACGCAGATGGAACAGGCTTTCCACTTTGGCCAACGGATGCTTTTTGATTTCTTCCGCCAGGTATCGGTCTTCGAGACCCAGTTCACGAGCGATGATCATCGTGACCATATCGCCCGCACCGGCAAGGTGAGTGGCAATGATGTCACCTTGAGGATTAATGATGGAGGCATCGGTCGACCCCGCGCCGAGATCGAGGATGGCCAGCGGGCGAGTCGTGCCAGGGGTGGTCAATGCGCCAAGAATCGCGGCTTCAGCTTCCGCACCGCCGACCTGCACATCAATATTGAGTTTTTGCTTAATCTCACTGGCGATCATCGCCATTTGCAGGCGATCAGATTTCACCATCGAGGCAATGCCAACGGCTTGTTCCAGCGAGAATTCGCCTGCGACACCGCCGGTGACGCTCACTGGCACGGACGTATCAACGGCCAGCAAATCCTGAATATAAATCTCACTGCTGGGCTTGTTGGTCAGTTCGGCCATCTTTTGCCGGACGTTTTCCAGCATGCCACCAATATTGGTGCCCGCTTCGCCGGTGACGTTATCGAGGGTCCGACATTCACCGACGACTTTCATGATGGCGTCAGCCCCCGCCGCAACATCGACCCGTAATGTTCTGCCTTGCGATAACAACTCAATATTTCCGGCAGGAATGGATCGAGCCTTGACGTCTCCGGCTGGGGTTTTTACCACCACGGCTGAGCGGTTGCCTATCAGCGCTCTGGCAATGGGCACGATGTTTTTGGTTTCTTCGGCATTGAGCTTGAAAACCGTGGCGATACCGTAAGGGTTTGAGAGGGTTTCAATCACTTTGCCCGGCACGGCGACTTCGATGGCGGCAAGCATCCCCAAAGGGATCCTGTTGATGTAGCGCACTTCATCGACCACCGGGAGAGGGTGATCCAGTCGGTTACTGACCAGCACGCCATCGTCTTGCTGAAGGATAACGCCGGTCAGCCGATAGCCGGCACGCACAGCGGCGTTAATCATGTTCGCCACATCGGCAAAATCAAACGCTGAGGACACCACCAGAATGTACGGTGACTCCGTTGTACGGGTTAACAACTCTTCCGGCGTGATGGTGATGCCCGTGCCTAAGCCGACACCGCCGGGCGTTTTTGGATTGTGACCAATCATGGTCGACTCGGTGATAATGGTCTCGGTGATGGTTTCCATCGCCACATCGCCAATCACCGGCGTGGCTTCGTTAATGCGAATGAGCGAAATATCGCTGACAGCGATCCCGGCATGATTAGCAGCGAGTGAGAGTGCCTCCTGGATGCCAAACACATTTCTCAACGTGCCTTTGACTCCAGTGGTTTCTGTGAGCGCACTGCCCACAATGCTTAACACGCCTTGCTCATCAACCGCTGCCAGAGCAACTTCGGTTGAGGCGTTACCAATATCAATGCCAGCGATATAGTGCATATCCCGTCCCTGCGATTAATCGTCGCCTTTGAGTTTTTTACGCGCCACATACAATTCAGCGGCTTCACGAACGAATCCGGCGCAAATAGTGGCCTGATAACGTTGCTCCAGGTCGTCCGCTATTGCCTGTAACTCTTCTTTGGTTGAGCGGAATGGGCGCAACGCGTTGTAGATTTCCAGGATGCGATCGTCCGGCACGGCAGTAAGTTCAGCTGCGCGTTCAAAGTTAATGGCGAGACGTTCACGCCCGGCATCACGGGCAATCGCCGCCTGAATTCGCAACGTTTCGGGCGTGATGCGCATGTCCTGGGCGGTGACCTGATTGTTCAGCACATTTTCCAGCGTGAAGTCATCCAGAGTCTTATTGGTCGCGGTTTTGACCCACTCCGGATGCTTGTTAGCCAGCGGATAGTCGGAGACTTTTGCCGCGTGAGCCGAACCACTCACAACAGGTGCGACCGGGGTTTCACCCTGCAGGCTGTTCATGCGGCTCAGCACATCCCGAACCATCGATTCAATTGCTTCGGTTTTCATGGAATATCCTTGTTAAAGCGCCACGCGCAGTTCCTGTGGGTTTTTGCCAGTGACGACGTACTTCGTCTCTTTGATGTGCAAAATGGCCGACTTCGCCTGATATTTCGGGCGTGCCATTTGGTCATTCAGTGTGGGCACGGGCTGTGGAGATTCCCGCTTGGCGTAACGCGCCGCGTTTTTCCCAATCTGACGGTAGGTTTCCAGCGTCAGCAGCGGAGCCTGAGGAAACAGCTCCAGATTTGAAAGTGGCGGTAATCCTTGCTGGTGGATAACCGTGGTGCCTTTCGACTGAATACCGATGGAGATCCCAGACCCGCTCAGGCGATTGCCTTCGACAGCGACGAAGGCCACATCTGAAGATTTAAAGCAGCGAATAACACGTGCTTTGATGCCTTCTTCTTCGATCCCGGCAATCACTTCACGCAAAATGCTTTGATGGGGAACGCCGATGATGTTGGCGGTTTGCGACAAACCAAACGCAGGGCCGACAGCAATCACCACTTCGTCCTGCTGAGTGCCCTGGCGGGCCTCGCCGATTTCGCTTAGAAAGCTTTGACCCTGCGCTGGAGTAGCCTGAGGCGTCGACACCGGGGCAGCGCTAAAAGAGACGGGTTTATCGCTACCCTGCATCTCTTTCAGCACATCCTCGATTATCTGACGGAGTAGTTTTTCATTGATTTCCATTGTTCACCCCTTAACCGAGCTGATTGGGATCGAGTGCGCCAGGGATATTTTTAATCTCTTCCCAGCGTTCGCCCTGCAGACGATAGCCCGTGGCCGGACCGGCATAATCATTGATGTCGTTGACGGCAGAGAGCACTTGCCCCTGACCGACGATGATGGCGGAGGTGTGAAGGTAATCTCCGGTGAGTTTGGCTTTTTGAATGTCGAGCATGTCTTGCGCCACATCCATAAACCCGCCCTGAGCCAGCGCTTTCACCACTTCTAATCCGTGGCGGTTCTTGCTGATGATCTCCTGGGCAAATTTGATGTCTTCGACGATGTTGCGTTCCGGCATATCTTTTGAGCCGTGGGCATAGGTAGCGGCTTCAACTTCTTCGTCGGTAATTGGCGGCAGGCCCATTCCGGCAAACACGGCCTGTAAAGCGCGAGCCGCTTTGTTGCGAATGGCGACCACATCTTCTTCACGAACCGGACGCAAACCACCGTCTACTTTCAGATCGCGCTGAAGGACGTTGTAGTCGTCAAAGTCTTCAGCATCTTCATTGGAGCCGGCAAACATGTTGTCGTAGTTCGGTACGGCGGAATATCCCGATGAAATAAAGTCAGTGCCAGGCAAGAACTGCATGAGCAAACGTGCTGTACGACGCATATCGGAATGCGTAAAGGTCTGGTCGTTACTGGAGGCGCATTCCAAATCCAATGACGAGCAGATCAGGTTTTCGGCCAGTACAGCACGTATTCCGGAAGGCACTGCAGAAGGCACGCCGATACAGCTGACAGAACCATTCTGTAAACCTTGCACACCCGCTGCTTTGGTGATGTAAATGCAGCGTGCTTCCAGATAGAGCATCGATTTCCCTTCCGCATAGCCCATCTGCACTTCGGACCCCGAGCCCGAGGTAAAGCGCATTTTCAGGCCGCGGGAAGCGTAAGAGGAGGCGAGGAAGCCTTTCGACCATGGCGTATCATCCCCGTCAGTGAAGACCGGTTCAGTGCCGTACACGGAAATCGTTTCGGCGTAGCAAGTGTGGCCCAACATGCCGAGCTTCAGCTCAGTCGCTTCTTCAAGCGAGCATTGGGTTAATACGCCAGGGCGCCCGACCTGGGAACCGACCAGCAGAGCAATCGCATTGAAGGGAGCGTAACGGGCGACAGCGACCGTCGTCTCTTGCTCATCAAACCCACGCCATGCGCCTTCTGCCGCATCGGCAGCGATTTGCACCGGATTATCTTTGACGTTGGTGACGTGGGCCTGTTGTGACGGTGTGCGACGCGCGCGCATTTTCTGCATCGCCATCATCATTTCAACCACGTTCATCTGCGACATGACTTCGACAATTTTCGCCGGTGTCATCGCGGTGGTCAGTGGGACGATGTCGCTGCGCTTTACGTTAGGGTCGCAGAGCATATTGGCCAGCTTGACGGAGTCCATCGCCATCACTTCTTCCGCACGCGCCAGGTTGATGCCGTAACGAGCGATAAAATGGTCAATCAGGTCAAATGCACTGACGGGTTTGCTGTCCAGTTCAGTCACGACGCCATTGATGATTTTGATGGAAGGCTTTGGATCGTTCGGGCTCTCCATGGCGATAAAGCCTTCTTCGATCCACTCATTAACGAAACCATCCTGGTTTACGGGACGCTTCGCCAGTGCTTCAAATCTTTTCGATTTCATGCGTCAGCCTCACGCTGTCAGATGTAGGAAGGGCGATCGTTTTTCGGTTCACTGCCCAGCGTCGCCAGCACCGTTTTGCCGATTTCTCGGGCGGAAATGACGGCCTGGCGCACGGCACCGGAATCTCCGGAAATCACCAAAATGGCTTCGTTGCTGAAGCTGGTTCCGTGTGCTGGTGAGCTGTAGGCGACAACATCAACGTTGGCAGCTTTCAGCGCAGTGTCTGCCATCAGTACACCCACGGCAGCAGGCGCACCAACGATGACCCCGCAGGCTCGTCCGAGTGGGGCTCCAAAGGCTTTTTCCAGCGCGTGGCTGGCACGAGCGGTGTATTGCAACTCGATATGCCCGGCTTCATTGCCATAGACATCGCCGAACGTGCGGTCGAGTTCTTTCAGCGCCACTTCAATGCCGCGTTTCACATCAGACACATCGTTGCCGCCAAGAATGATCAGCGAACCGTGGCCTGCGCCGCCTTTGGTGTCGCGAGGTAATTCAATGCTGACGACCTCAGTGTTAGTGGCTTTTACCGCTTCATCGGCGGCCATAATGTGCGGCCCCGCCCCGGTACGTGCCCCTAAAATACCAATTGAGCGATAGCGCTTTTCTAACTTCATGGCTTCCAGAAGGGCGCTGTCCACATTGGCAATCACCAGACCGACGGTGTCACCGATCGCGGTACCGACAAATTCCGTTAAACTGCAATTTTTCTCTGCCATCGCTGATTCTCGTGTCGTAGGTGAGCTATCGGGCGTTGCCACGCGGGCCATCACCTGAGCCATGATCTGATCGACCAGTTCATTGCTGCTCATGGGTTATTCCTTTGGGTAAGATTTTCTCGACATCGCTGTGAGGGCGGGGGATGACGTGAACAGCTTTCACTTCCCCTACGTTACGTGCAGCAGCAGCGCCCGCATCCGTCGCGGCTTTCACGGCACCGACATCGCCGCGAACAATCACGGTGACCAGCCCGGAACCAATTTTCTCGTAACCCACCAGCCCTACATTGGCGGATTTCACCATGGCATCAGCCGCTTCGATTGCCGCGGTTAACCCTTTGGTTTCCACCATTCCCAGTGCTTCTTGTTGCATAAAAACCTCAACTGAGTTGCCTCGATAAGCACGACTATAGAAAGAAGAAAAGAAAAAGAATGGCTGACCTGAGGTTTAGAATGGAAAAAAGAATCGTGGGGTTATGTTACTTAATTGGCGTAAGGTTTTTTAATCTGTTGTATTTGAATGGAAATAATTCCAGTGTGGATGTGATTATTTTGTTTTGCATACACCAGCTTTACATTATTTATAATGACAGCACTGTGGTTGTTTGTTATAGGCAGGATGGGGTGTGACTGAGGTCCATATAATAAAAACAAAAATAAGCATAAATTTATTATTAAAGCAGATTGCCTTTCTTGGCTTACGCAGCCGACAGCTATGCCATTCTCTCATTATCGAGAGCAATAATTTGCTATAGCTTCTGATTTATTTTCTTGTGATACCCAGGAGGTTGCCAACAATTTTCAGCGGTTTGTTTTTATAGTGAGAGAGTGTAATGAGCATCGGGTGAATTGCGGACGGGCGCATCGGCCCGGTGAACCTCCTGTCCGTTACCGCCAGTCAGGGAGTCGGTGGCTATAGACACAATTTCTTTTCAGAAGGTGTCACTATGAATGATTCATTAAAAGCACAATGCGTTGCCGAGTTTTTGGGGACAGGGCTGTTTCTGTTCCTGGGGATTGGCTGTCTTAGTGCCGCGAAACTGGCCGGTGCAGATATGGGACTGTGGGAGATATGCATCGTTTGGGGACTGGGAATCTCTCTGGCTGTGTATTTGACCGCCGGAATTTCCGGGGCGCATCTTAACCCTGCAGTGACGATTGCCTTGTGGCTGTTCGCCTGTTTTCCCGGCCGAAAGGTTGTGCCCTACGCGCTGGCGCAGTTCCTTGGCGCTTTTGGCGGGGCATTGTTAGCCTGGCTGCTTTATCGAACGTTGTTTACGGAATATGAATCTGCTCATCAACTGATACGAGGTAGCGCAGAGAGCCTGCAACTGGCGAGCATTTTCAGCACTTATCCTGCCGCGACCATCAGTGTGTGGCAGGCCGCGCTGGTCGAAGTGGTTATCACCTCAATGCTGATGGGAATGATCATGGCGCTGACGGACGACGGCAATGGCGTGCCAAAAGGTGCGCTGGCCCCTCTGCTGATTGGGCTTTTAGTCGCGGTGCTTGGGGCCGCCACGGCACCGTTAACTGGTTTTGCCATGAACCCTGCTCGTGACTTTGGGCCGAAGCTGTTCACCTGGTTTGCCGGGTGGGGCGATATTGCGATGACCGGCGGTCGGGATATTCCTTATTTTGTCGTACCGATAGTGGCACCTGTTATTGGTGCTTGTATTGGTGCGGCTATTTATCGCTTTTTCATTGGTAAGAACCTGCCTTGTAATACCTGCGCTATTGAATAAAATGCGAGCTGGCTCGCCGCAGATCACAGATTGATGCAACATAGAAAAGCTTTTCGTGATCTGCTTTCACTAATGGTGGAAAAGTCTCCTGGCAACAGGAGACTTTTGGTATTGTCCCTTTTATTCTTCATTTACGCTGTGTCAGGTGTTGAACGGAAATACTCTGCATGGTTCAACGCTATAACAATAAATTAACTGAGGAGGGATGTCATGATATCTGCAAGTACCCTTAACTCAGAGCTTATTAATAAAATTGCCCAGGATTTTGCGAAAGCCACCGGTCTGGCGGTCGTGGTCGTCAACATTCATGGCGATGAAATTTCTGAGTTGTTCAATTTTACCCCGTTCTGTCAGTTGATGCGTCAGCATCCACAGCACAGTTCTCGCTGCCGATTAAGCGATCGTTGTGGCGGGCTGGAGGCCTCGAAATCCGATGAGCCTTGTATCTATCGTTGTCATGCCGGGCTCACTGATTTTTCCATTCCTTTAGTGATTGCCGGGCATCTGGTGGGTTTTGTGCTGTGCGGCCAGGTAAGGCTGAGTCACGATGTCGAGCTGGTGGACATTCTTCGGGTGGACGAATGCTGGCGTGCAGATCCTGATTTGCTCAACGAGTTTCTTAATGTCCCAGAGGTAGACTACGCCCGAATTATCGCCTCGGCGGAACTGCTGAAGCTGATTGTCGAGAACTACCTTAAAAAGCAGCTCAGTTTTGTGATGATCAAGGATAATCCCGAGCCCGCTGCGGTAAGCCGCAAGCAGCCTCTGCCGCATGACAGCAAAATGAAAAAAGCCTTGCGCTATATTGAGGCACACCTCTCGGAGGAACTCCGGCTCGAAGAGGTGGCTTCTCACGTCTATCTCAGCCCGTACTATTTCAGCAAATTATTCAAAAAATATCAGGGGATTGGCTTCAATGCGTGGGTGACTCAGCAGCGTATGGCGAACGCCAAAGAGCTGCTTTGCCACAGTGACTGGAGTATTGCCAGCATTGCCCGCAATTTGGGCTTTTCTCAACCCAGCTATTTTTGCAAAGTCTTTCGTCAAACCTACCAGGTGACGCCGCAGGTTTTTCGTCAGCAAAGGAAAGACACAGCCACGCCCATGCCTGCCCATGAAATGAGTTAGTGGGTACGTTGTGGGTCGGGCGTTAATGTAAACGCGGCGAAAGCCGCCCGATAAGCCAACAGGTTAGCCACATTTGTGGCAGGGAAGGGGGTGAAAATCCCCCGCAGCCCCCGCTGCTGTGATGCCGACGAACCCGTAGAACCACTGATCGCAAGATTGGGAAGGACGGGTGAGGATGACGCTCAGCCAGAAGACCTGCCTGCTGGTGATGACCAACAACTTCGGTGGGAAGTGGGTTGCTCAGAGACGCGTGGCGCGTCAGTGTCGCTGCACGTCACTAAACATGACCCTTACCACCCTGAAGAGGATCAGGGGATGGTAGCAAAACAGTATCTGAATGCTCATGTCGGGCGTGTTCTGCGAAACGTAACAGCGCAGCAGCCTGCTGGTTTGCCTGTGGCAGACCCTTTGCGGCTCACGCCACTGCGCGTCTTAAAAGATGTTCACGCGCTGTCGCCTTCTGTGGAAGAAAAACCTTTCCGGGCGACAGTCCAGCCTGAGTCAATTGCGCTTTTTAATCTGGCTCAAGACAAGGAGGCGTTGGCTACACGCCTGGCAGAAGCCCTGCCTTTGTCTTGCTTTAGCACCCAACAAGGTGCCGGTGAGGTTTTTGTTCCACCTGAAAAGATGATGAACGCTTTTCAGGAGGCATTTGCCCATTTCTCGGTGGTGATGATCCTTGGTGCGCCCCCTGCACTGACCGAGTCGCTGTCGGCTTTCGCTCGTGAGATACCGTCAATGCCCGTGGTGTTGCTTATCCACGCAAGGCCGCAGCCCGTTATCCACTCACTTTTCGCAGAGGGCAAACCGGTGAGTGCATTGGTGCATTTTCTGTCCGCTTTTTTAAAAACCTAAGCGTCATTGAGCCAGAGTCGTCGCGGAAAATAAGCGCCACGCGCACCGCATTGGTGCAGCGCGTCCCTGGATGGGGCATAGCGCAATCCATTGGCTGGCTACTAAAAGGGAGAATATTATCAGAATCTCTTATTTTGCGGCCGGTCAGGCACGCTTCAGGCGAGTGCTCAAAAACTGGCAAGCATATTGCAACTCCTCCGACAACTGAATCGCCGGCCTGGTACTGGCATCCCCAAACTGGAGGCAAAATGAACTTAAGACGACTGAAATACTTCGTGAAAATCGTCGATATCGGCAGCCTGACTCAGGCTGCTGAGGTGTTGCATATCGCTCAGCCTGCATTGAGCCAGCAGGTGGCTACGCTCGAAGGTGAGATGGATCAGCAACTCCTGATTCGCACCAAGCGGGGAGTGACGCCGACAGAAGCCGGAAAAATTCTCTATACCCATGCGCGGACCATTTTGCGTCAGTGCGAACAGGCCCAGCTTGCCGTCAACACTATTGGTCGGACGCTCAGCGGTCAGGTGTCCATTGGCCTGGCACCAGGAACTGCGGCGTCTTCGGTGACCATGCCGCTGCTTCAGGCTGTGCGCAATGAACTGCCTGAAGTGATGGTCTATTTGCATGAGAACAGTGGCAGTGTACTGAACGATAAATTGCTGAACAGTCAACTGGATATGGCCGTGCTGTACGAACGTTCACCCGTTGCAGGACTCACCAGTCAACAACTGCTGAAAGAGGATTTGTGGCTGGTGGGCACGCGCGATTGTCCTGGTCAGAGTGTTGATCTGCTGGCTATCGCCGAAATGAATTTGTTCCTGCCGCGTGACTACAGCGCCGTGCGGGCACGAGTGGATGAAGCGTTTTCCCTGCGCCGACTGACGGTAAAAATCATTGGGGAAATTGAGTCTATTTCTACGCTGACGGCGGCCGTTGCCAGCGGAATGGGCGTGACGGTGCTGCCTGAATCAGCTGCCCGAACCCTGTGTGCTTCAGCCAATGGCTGGATGGCGCGAATCACCACGCCGTCGATGAGCTTACCGTTGTCGCTCAATATGTCTGCTCGTGGTTCGTTGTCGCCACAGGCTCAGGCGGTAAAAGAGATCCTGATGTCGCTGGTCAGCCGCCCGTCGCTGGAGAATCGTGAACTCCAGCTGGTCAGTTGATATAGCGTAATGGAATAAGTTGCTGGTTTTTATTATTTGTTCGCCAGGGCCGCAGACTCTAACAATAGCGTTATGTCTGAAGGTCCCTGGAGGAAAGGGTGAATTTCCAGCAATTGAAAATAATTCGCGAGGCGGCACGGCAGGATTACAACCTGACGGAAGTCGCCAATATGCTTTATACCTCGCAATCTGGCGTTAGCCGCCATATCCGTGAACTGGAGGAAGAACTCGGCATCGAGATTTTCATCCGTCGCGGCAAACGTTTGTTAGGCATGACCGAACCGGGTAAAGCGCTTCTTGTTATCGCTGAACGTATCCTGAATGAGGCGAGCAATGTGCGCCGCCTGGCGGATCTGTTCACCAATGACGCTTCGGGTGTGCTGACTATCGCCACCACTCACACCCAGGCGCGCTATAGTTTGCCGCCAGTTATCAAAGCTTTCCGCGAATTGTTCAAGGATGTTCGCCTGGAGCTTATCCAGGGCACGCCGCAGGAAATTGAGGCATTGCTGCATAACGGTGGGGCGGATATCGGTATCGCCAGTGAACGTCTGAGTAATGACACCACGTTGGTCGCGTTCCCATGGTTTCGCTGGCATCACAACCTGTTAGTCCCCGAAGGCCACCCTTTGACACAAACGTCGCCATTAACCCTGGAAGCCATTGCTCGCTGGCCGCTAATTACCTATCGCCAGGGGATTACTGGCCGTTCACGTATTGATGAAGCCTTCAATCGTAAAGGTCTGGTGCCGGATATTGTGCTGAGTGCGCAAGATTCTGATGTGATCAAAACCTATGTAGAGTTGGGGCTGGGCGTAGGGTTGGTGGCGGAACAATCGGGCGATAATCAGGAAACAGGGTGTTTCACTCGCCTCGATACGCATCATCTGTTCGATGCCAATACTGTCTGGCTGGGCCTGAAGCGAGGCCAGCTTCAGCGAAACTACGTGTGGCGTTTCCTTGAACTCTGTAATGCAGGGCTTTCCGTCGACGAAATCAAACGTCAGGTGATGGAGCCTGAAGAAGCGGCGATTGACTACCAAATCTAGAAAAGCAAAAAGCCTGCTCGAAAGCAGGCTTTGAGACTGATGACAAACCTCTAACGAGTACTGTTTTGTCATTAACGACCGAACAAAAAACCAGGAAAATCAATTCATTGATTTTCGGCTGCTCACCACAAAGAAGGAAAAACCACGCTTTTTCCTTCTTTGTCAGCAATCTGAAAGCCTGCTCGAAAGCAGGCTTTTCTAAATTTGGCTCCTCTGACGGGGATCGCCTTTGCCAGTAATTGGCTGAATACACACATCGCGGCATCATAACAAACCGAAAACATCAAACCGTTATCTTGTCAGCATGCTGGAGCCAGCGCACCCGCACGCACCACAACCTCGTTGCTGTCTAATCGAATAACTAAATGTCTTTTCGAATAATTGAATAAACATGACCTACGGTCGCTAAAAAAACATGATAACGACACATCCGTTTTTTGTCCGGTAACGGTTCCGGCGCTGAAAAACAAGGAGTGCATATTTCATGAATCCGCAGGACGACAAACTAAAGCGTTTACTCAGCCAGCTATTAACCATTCCCGAAGCTCAATTAGATGATGACTGCGATTTAATCCACCAGGGGCTCGATTCGCTACGCACCATGCGGGCGGCATCGCAGTTGCGGCGTGACGGGATTGATATTCGCTTTTCTGACTTAATCCTCAAACGAACCGTGGGTGAATGGCGGCAAGCGATAGCCGATAGCCCCGGACTGCGGGAAGAACCCGCGCCTGTTGCCTCTGCGGTGGACGAGGGTTTTTTCGACCTTGCGACAATGCAGCATGCCTTCTGGATTGGCCGACAGGAGCAGCAGCAATTAGGGGGCGTTAGCGCCCATTTCTACCTGGAACTGGAAGGGAAAGCATTAAATCCGCAACGGCTTGAGGTCGCGTTTGGTCAGCTATTGCAGCGCCACCCAATGCTGCGACTGCGAATTGATGAGCGTGGGCAGCTGCATATCGCCCCAACCAGCGATTGTCGCTTAATCGTACATGATTTCTCCGGGCTGAAGGACGATTCACTGGCCGCGCAACTGGAGGCGCTGCGGCAACGCTATACCCACCAGACGCTGGATATTGAGCAGGGCGAAACCATGATGCTGGCGCTTTCACTATTACCGGGTGGCCGAAGCCGGTTGCATCTCGATCTTGATATGATTGCGGGTGATGCCGCCAGTTTGCGGATCCTGCTGCGTGAGCTTGGCCTCTTTTATCAGGATCAGGGGGCATTGCTCCCGCCACTGACCTTTAGCTATCCGCAATACCGTCTCGACAACCAGAGGCAATACGCACAGATTCGTGAACAGGATCGTCAGTGGTGGCAGCCGCGTCTGGATACGCTGGCCGGGGCACCGACATTGCCGTTGTATCCTGATTCACACCGTACGCCGCGCACGGAGCGTCACTATTTTTGGCTGGATGACGCGCAATCCGCTGTGCTGATGCAGCGAAGTCAACATGCCGGGTTAACCGCACCGGTTGTTCTGGCGACGCTGTTTGCCGAAACGATAGGCGCATGGAGCGGCGGGGAGCGTTTTCTGCTCAACTTACCGGTTTTCTCGCGCGATAATCCCCATCCGCAAACTGAATTACTGGTGGGTGATTTTTCCAGTTCGGTGCTGATTAATATCGACTCCTCTAAACCAGCGAGTTTTAACGAGCAGGCACAGGAATTACAGACCCGTTTGCGTGAAGCGTTGGCACATGCAGCCTGGAGCGGCGTTGACGTTTTACGCGAACGCTCACGTGAGCAGGGACAACCTGTTCTCGCGCCGGTTGTCTTTACCAGTGCGTTAGCATTGGGCGAATTGTATGAGCCTCAGGTTCAGGAAATACTGGGCAAGCCGATATGGACGATTTCTCAGGGGCCGCAGGTCTGGATTGACGCGCAGGTCACGGAATACCAGAACGGGATTTTAATCAACTGGGATGTCCGGGCGGACCTGTTTATTGGCGGGGTGGTGGATGCCATGTTCGACAGGTTCAAAGGACAAACTCTGCGCTTGCTTGAAGAGGCATCTTACTGGCGGGAACCGTTGCCGCCATTCTCCCCCGTGGTGCCCTGGCAAAATGAACCACAGCCTGCGACAAAAAGTGAACCTCTTCTCTATCAACGTTTTTTCACCAGGGCGGCAGAGACGCCGCAGGCCGTGGCGCTGGTGTGGGGCGAAGACGGGTCGCTCACTTATGGCGAATTAAAAACGCAGGCTCTACGGGTTGCCGGTTTTTTACGCCAGCAGGGCATTATGCCAGGAGAATGCGTTGGCGTCAGTATGGGGAAGGGCGTCGGCCAGATTATTGCGGTGCTGGGCATACTGGCGGCAGGCGCGGTGTATGTCCCGTGTGGCATTGATGTTCCCCGGCTGCGGCGGGAAACCATTTTTGCCACGGCGGATGTCCGGCTGGCGTTCTGTGACGATCGCCCGCGCTATCTGGTTGATTTCCCTGATAACATTGCTGTCTTCGCGCTGGAGCAGGCGCTGAATGCCCAGCCTGCTGACGATGTGCTATTGGTCGACTCGACGACGCCGATGTATATCATTTTCACCTCGGGCTCGACCGGTATGCCAAAAGGCGTTGAGGTCTCGCATCGCGCGGTAGCGAACACCATTGATGCGGTTAATGCGCTTTTTGCCATTGGTGAGCGGGATCGCAGCATCACGTTGTCAGAACTGGATTTTGATCTTTCGGCCTACGATATCTTTGCCTTTCTAAGCTGCGGCGGCAGTCTGGCGGTGGTTGATGAAGACCAGCGCCGGGATGGGCATGCCTGGGTAGAGATAGTGCGTCGGTGGCAGGTCACCGTCATAAGCTGCGTTCCGGCGCTGTTAGACATGATCCTGACCGCTGCCACCGTACCACTGCCGATGCTCCGCCTGGTGATGATGGGGGGCGATCGCATCCCGGCAGAACTGGCAAACGCCTGGTGGCGTCTGACCGCACAGGCGCAATTTGTCGGGCTTGGTGGAATGACGGAAGCGGCTATCCACTCCACCGTATTCGAACTCCTGCCGGATGATACGCGCTGGTCAGCGGTGCCGTGGGGGCGGCCGCTGGCCGGGATGGCTTGCCGCATTGTGGATAACGCGGGGAGAGATTGCCCGCCCTGGGTGCCGGGAGAGCTGTGGGTGAGCGGGCCAGGGCTTGCCTGCGGCTATCGTAAGGACGACACGCGTACCGCAGAGAAGTTTGTACATCATGCCGGGCGTCGCTGGTATCGCAGCGGTGACCGGGTACGCTACTGGCCCGATGGCCTGATTGAGTATATTGGACGGACCGATCACCAGGTCAAAATTCGCGGCCATCGTATTGAGTTGGGCGAAGTCGAGGCCGCGTTGTTAAGTCACCCTGCGGTGATGCAGGCATGTGTGACCGTTGTCACACAACCATCAAGGCAACTGAGCGCCGCGCTGGTGGTCAACGAGGCCGTAGATCGTGCAGCGCTGCGCCGCTGGCTACAGCGTATGTTGCCAGGCTATGCCATTCCTGAACACTATCGCTTGCTGGACGATGTCCCCCTGACGGCGAACGGTAAAATCGATCGCAACGCCTTACAGCAACAGGCTCAGCAGGAGCCGCTGGCGGATAAAATCCCCCTGACCGCGCCGGAAAGCGAAATAGAGCGGCTGGTCGCCGGGATCTGGCAAGATTTGTTACAGGTTGCTCAGATCTGGCGTGAGGATAATTTCTTCATGTCAGGTGGTGACAGCCTGTTGGCGACCCGCGCGATAGCGAGACTGCGTGAACGGCAGTATTCCGCGCCGCTGAGTGAATTATTTGCCAACCCGACGCTGGCTGATTTTTGTCGTTATGTACAACCCTGGCGGGAGGCGCTGCCCACGCACATTACCGCTGATGAGCAGGGGCGTTATGCGCCATTCCCCCTCAGCGACATTCAGCGTGCCTTCTGGATTGGACGGGGAGAGCATATTGCGCTCGGTGGCGTTGGTTCGCATTTCTATATTGAATTCGATGGCGACAACCTTGATGTCGACCGACTGGAAGCAGCCTGGCAGGCTTTGATTACCCACCACGATATGTTACGCGCCGTGGTGCTGGATGACGGACGCCAGCAGGTTCTGGAGCAGACGCCGGCCTGGACTTTACGCCAGCATGTGTTGTCAGACGGTGATGAAGAGGCTCTGCTGGCGCTGCGTGAAACGCTGGCCTCCCGGGTTTATGACGTGACGCAGTGGCCGCTGTTTGACATCCAGGTGGCGCACTATCAGCAAAAGGGGGTGCCGCGTCAGCGGCTGATGGTCAGCCTGGATAGCATCATGCTGGATGGCCGCAGCATCATGATCCTGTTTACGCAATGGGATAACCTCTATCAGCAACCGGGCGCTTCGCTACCGCCGCTGACCATCCAGTACCGCGACTATGTGCGGCAAAACCCGCCGGCTGATAACGAAAAACAAAGAGCCAGCGATTACTGGCGGCAACAACTTGCCTCTATGCCTGCCGCGCCTGCGTTACCGTTAGCGACGCCGCCGGAAAATATCCGCCATCCGCGCTTTCGCCGCTGGCATTATCAGCTTGCGCCAGAACGATGGGCACAATTCAAATCCCGCGCCAGGCGCTATGGCATGACGCCCAGCGTCGCGTTGGCGGCGGCTTACGGCGAAGTCTTATCACGCTGGAGCAACCAGGCGTCTCTGGCCATTAATCTGACGCTATTCGATCGTCAACCCTGCCATCCGCACATTGACAGCGTCGTCGGCGACTTCGCCTCCATACTTTTACTGGCTTACCAGCGTCCGCCTCACTGCGATTTTCTGACGGCAGCAAAACAGCTACAGCGACAGGAGGGGGAGGGGCTGACGCATCGTGAGATTTCCGGTATTGAGGTGCTGCGCGAACTGGCGCGCCAGCGTGGCGAAACGATGGCGCATATGCCGATTGTCTTCACCAGCGTACTCGGCCTGGCGAAAGATGCCTCCCTCGACCTTTCCCCGGCGTTTCCTCAACAGGTCTATGCGATTACCCAAACGCCGCAGGTATGGCTTGATGCGAAAGTCAGTGAATCCCGGCAGCATCTGATGCTGGACTGGGACGCCGTAGAGTCTCTCTTCCCGGAGGGCATGATAAGCGCGATGTTCTCCGCCTGGTGCCAGTTGATTGAACATCTGGCGCAGGCGGACTGGCATTTCCCGCTACCGCACGCGCTTCCCGAGGCACAGCGCCAGTGCCGTGAACGGGTTAATCAAACCGATGAAACTTTCGCAACGGATCGGCCGCTCTATCTGCGTATTTTCCAGCAAGCGCTGCGCACGCCTGCCGCCACGGCGTTGATGTGGGGGGAAGAGGAGCAGATGGACTACCAAACCTTGCGCGAACGCGCGCTACGGGTTGCGGGAGGGCTGGTTTTGCGGGGTATTGAACCGGGCGAACGTGTGGCCATCACTCAGGCGAAAGGCGTGATGCAAATTATCGCCGTTCTTGGCGTGCTTGCTGCGGGCGGTTGCTATGTGCCTGCCGGAATTGGGCTGCCGCTCGCCCGACGAGAGACGGTCTACCGCGATGCCGGCGTACGTTGGGTTTTAACCGATGAGGTCAGCGCATCACAACTGGCGTGGCCGGAGAACATCGCGGTGATCCGTACCGGGGCGTTGCTCAATGCCGCACCGCTGGAGGCGCCGGTAGAACAACCGACGAGTGCTGCCAAGTACATTATTTTTACCTCGGGTTCGACCGGAAAACCAAAAGGCGTGGTGGTCAGCCACCGCGCGGTGGCGAATACCGTTGATGCGGTAGCGAAACGCTTTTCTATCGACCATCGCGATCGTTCCATTACGCTCTCGGCGCTGGATTTTGATCTCTCGGCTTACGATATTTTCACCTTCCTGAGCGTCGGCGCATCGCTGGTCGTGGTTGACGAGGCCGAGCGCCGCGACGCCGCTGCCTGGGTGCAACGGATTAATCGCTGGCAGGTCAGCGTGATTAGCGCCGTACCGGCGTTGGTGGAAATGATAGTCATCGCCGCCGGGCAGAGTGCGTTAACACCGTCGCTCCGTCTGGTGATGGTTGGCGGCGATCGCGTCCTTCGTCAATTGCCGCAGGACCTATGGCGCGTGGCACCGCAAGCGCGGTTTGCCGCATTAGGCGGTATGACGGAAGCAGCTATCCACTCCACCTGTCATGAAATTTTGCCTGACGAACCGTGGTGGGCCTGTGCGCCTTACGGTGTACCGTTGAGCAACATGCGCTGCCGGGTAGTGGATTATGCCGAGCGCGACTGTCCTGATGGGGTAAAAGGTGAGTTGTGGGTGAGCGGTGCGGGGCTGGCAGAGCGATATTATGGCGATCCGCGGCGTAGCGCCGAAAAATTTGTCACCAGGCAGCAGCGTCGCTGGTATCGCACGGGCGATATCGCCCGCTATCGTCCCGATGGCGTGCTGGAATTTTTCGGTCGTGTTGATAGCCAGGTAAAAATTCGTGGACACCGAATTGAACTGGGCGAAGTGGAGGGCGTTTTTAGCCGTTTGCCGCAGGTTGATGCCGCTGTGGCGGTGGTGGTCGCAGGGGCCGCGCGCAAGCTGGCCGTGGCGCTGACGGCAAAAAGCGCCCTCGATTTGGCGCAGATCAAAGCCGCAGCGATGGCGCACTTGCCCGATTACGAAGTCCCTGAATATGTGCTCCAGATTGCGGCCATTCCCCTGACGGCAAATGGCAAAGTCGATCGTGAGGCGATCGCGGCGAAAGTGGCGGAGCAACCGCGGCAACAGGACGCGTCATCACCCGTTTCTGAGCTGAACGGGGACATTGAACATCGCGTCGCATCATTATGGGCGGAGCTGCTCGGTCAGCCGGTCACGCGCGGCGATGACAACTTCTTTGCGCTTGGCGGCGACAGTCTGATAGCCACGCGCCTGATGAGTCGCCTGCAAAAATACGGTTTGCGCGGCGCGCTGGCCATGCTCTTTAATCAACCGCATTTGCGCGATTTTGCCGCGACGCTGGAGCCGGTTGCCGCCGCGCCGCAGGCCGCTTTGCGGCATGATGAGGCGGGGCGATTTGACCCCTTCCCGTTGACCGACGTCCAGCAGGCGTATTGGCTGGGACGGCAGCCGGACTTTACGCTTGGCGGAATTGCCGCACAGTGCTACAGCGAATACGAACTGCCCGGGCTGGACATTGCGCGTATGGAACGGGCCTGGAATCGCCTGGTCACGCGCCACGATATGCTGCGATGCGTTATCGATGCCGAAGGGCAACAGCGTGTACTTCCGCAGATAGCCGATTACGCATTTCGCCGTTATCGCCTTGAACCCGGCCCTCACATGACGGCGCAACTACAGCAATTACGCGAAGAGGTGTCACGCCAGTTGCTTTCGACCAGCGAAGGTCGGCTGTATGACATCCGGGTGATTGAGTATGACGCGGGGCAAGTCCGGCTGGCGGTATTGTTCGATAATTTGATGGTCGATGGCCTCAGTATGCTGACGTTGTTCAGCGAACTCTTTCATTATTATCAACAGCCGGATGTGGATCTCCCGCGGCCGGAAATCGGTTTTCGTGATTACCTTCTCTGGCGTCAGAAGCAGGGTGAAGATAGCGCCGCGAAGCATTACTGGCGTCAACGGCTGGATTCGCTTCCTTCTGCACCGCAACTGCCAACGCGAATTGCGCCGTCAGCCATAGCCACGCCGCATTTTACGCGGCTACAGCACAGGCTACCGACTCCCCTCTGGCAGCGGCTGAACGGGCGGGCGCGCGAGGCGGGGATCACGCCGTCGGTCCTGTTGCTGACCTGCTTTGCGGAGGTTCTGAGCCGCTGGAGCGGGCAATCTTCGCTGGTGGTCAACATGACGCTGTTTGACCGTCAGCCTTCACATCCTGATATCCATCACGTGGTGGGCGATTTCACCTCGCTGATCCTCGCCGAATATCACGCGCAAGCACAAGGAAGCTGGTTCAGTCACGCGCAGCGTTTACAGGCGCAAATCTGGCGCGATCTGGATAATCAACAGGTCTCTGCTGTGACCGTCATGCGGGAAATGGCGCAACAGCAGGGGAGCGAAACGCGCGCGGTACCCGTGGTGTTCACCAGTATGCTGGGCGTGGCGGATGCACAAGCATTAGCGGTGCGCTGGCCGGATTTCACCTGTTCACAAACGCCGCAGGTCTGGCTGGATCATCAGGTGATTGATTTAGCTGATGGCCTGCTGCTGAGTTGGGATTACCTTACCGCGCTGTTCCCGGAACAGATGATTGAACAGATGTTTAGCGGCTATTGCGCAATGCTGCACCAGCTGGCGGAGGCGGACTGGGCGCAGCCCATCCGGCGAGAATTGCCGCCTGAGCAGCAGCGTGTGCGGGCGCAGGTTAACGCCACTTCCGGGTGCTTGTCGGCCGATACGGCGTTACACCAGGCGTTCTTCAGGCAAGCCGAAAGGGAGCCTCAGCGCCAGACATTATGGGACAGTCGACGCGGTTTCATGACCGCTGGCGACCTGCGGGAAAACGCATTGCGTATTGCGGCGGCGCTGCGGCAACGCGGGGTGAATCCCGGCGATCGGGTTGCCTTGTGCTGTGCGCGTGGAAGCGAGCAGATTGCCTCGCTACTGGGGATTCTGGCGGCAGGCGCCGTCTGGCTACCCGTGAATCCGGCACATCCCGCTGCACGTCAGGCTATGCTGTGCCACAAAGCGCAGGCGCGGCTGGTTATCAGCGACCGTCCGCTCTCCCTTGATTTACCGGTCGCCACGCCAGAGACGCTCCTGATGTCGCCGCCGTTATCGGAACCGGTTATTGCCGCTGGCGATACGCTGGCTTACATCCTCTTTACGTCGGGATCGACCGGTGAGCCGAAGGGCGTTGAAATCGAACATCGCAGCGTACTGAATACCCTTGACGATATTGGCCAGCGCTATGACATCGGCAAGCGTGATGTGCTGCTGGGCGTCGCCGCGCTGGACTTTGACCTGGCGGTCTTTGATGTGTTTGCCGCCCTCAACGTCGGCGCGCTGCTGGTCTTAACGGAGGATGAAGGGTATCGCGACGCTGAAAGCTGGCTGGCGCTGATGGTCGAACATCAGGTGAGCATCTGGAATAGCGTGCCGATGCTGCTGGAAATGCTTATCGATGTCGCGCAGCTACGGTCCGTCAGTTTGCCCGCATTAAGGCTGGCGCTGCTTTCCGGCGATTGGGTTGCCACGGATATCGCCGCCCGATTACGGGGAACGGCGCCCGATGCCCAGGTCATAGCGCTTGGCGGCGCGACGGAAGCCTCTATCTGGTCAAATGCCTGGCCTGTCGCCATGACGCCTCCTGACGGCTGGCAGTCGGTGCCTTATGGCCTGCCGTTGCGAAATCAGCAGTTCCGCGTTGTCGATTCGCTCGGGTTCGATGCGCCGGACTGGGTTGCGGGTGAATTACTGATCGGCGGACAGGGCGTTGCGCGCGGATATTGCGCAGATGAAGCCTTAACTCAGGCGCAGTTTAGCGGTGCGTATCCTTTGCGCTGGTATCGAACGGGCGACAGGGGGCGCTACCGTCCTGATGGCGTCCTGGAGTTTTTGGGGCGTCGGGACGGACAAATTAAGCTGCGCGGTCACCGTATTGAGCTTGGGGAAATCGAACACTGCCTGTTGCGCCATGAAAACGTCAGACGCGCCGCGGCGTTTGTGCAAGGAGAAGGCATGTCGGCGCGAATTGTCGCGTTTGTCGAGATGGCAAACGCCGATACCGATGCGCTCATTCTGGCGCTGCGCGAGCAGCTACCGGGATACGCCGTTCCGGGCGCGATTGTCGCCCTTGAGGACTGGCCGCTTACCGCGAATGGCAAAGTTGACCGACGTCGGTTGCTGGCGATGCAGCCATCGCCGCAGGTGGCGAAGAGGACCTTTACTCATCCGGTTCAGCAGGCTGTCGCTCACGCCTGGCAACGTGCGGTTGGCGGTGAGCTTCCTCAGCAAGAGGACAACTTCTTCGCCGTTGGCGGTAACTCACTTTCGGGGACGCGGCTGGTGGCGAATCTCTGCAAGCATTTTGGTATCACCCTGACGTTGCGTGAGTTTTTCGCGGATGCGTCTTTTTTGGGCCTTTGTGCATCAGTCGAAAGGCATCTGGCTTATCAAAACAGTAAGGATGAAGGTTTATTGTGAATATTTCTGATTTTGTTGCAGGACTGGAAACACAAGGGATCGAACTCTGGCGTGAAGATGAGCAGTTGCGATTCCGGGCGCCTGCGGGCGTGATGACGGCGGCGCTGAAACAGCAGCTAAGCGCGCACAAGCCCGCATTGCTGGCCTGGCTGGAGGAAGAAGAACGCGCCGAACAGCAGATTACGCCCGATGTGGCGGGGCGCTACCAGCCTTTCCCGCTGACCGAAGCCCAGCAGGCTTACTTTGTCGGGCGTCACAGCGCGTTCACCTTTGGCGGCGTTGCCTGCCGGGGATTCCTGGAGGTGGCGTTTGACCGTCAGGTTGAACCGCAGGCATTAGAGGCGGCACTCCGCGCCGTTATCGCACGTCATGATATGTTGCGGGTGGTCATTGAAGATGAGGGATACCAGCGGGTGCTGCCGCAGGTTCCGGCTTACAGGCTGGAAAATCATGTCTGTCTTCATCTTTCACCAGCAGAGGCAAATCGCCAAACGGCACAACTACGCGAACACATGCTGGCGGCGCCTTCAGATTACCGCCGTTGGCCGCTCTTTGCCGCGTGCTCAGTGCAACTGGCGCAGGAAACCCGTCTGCTGTTGACCATTGAGCTGATTCTGGTGGATGCGGCCAGTTTATGGCTGTTGATCGATGAGATTGAGCGGCAGCTTTTTCCGCGCGAAGCGCAAGCGACCGAAACCGAATTGCGTTTTCGCGATTATGTCATTGCCCGGCGCGCGGCGCGTCAGGGACGCCGTTATCGCCACGCTCGTCAGTACTGGCTGAACCGGCTGAACGCTCTTCCTGACGCCCCATCGTTGCCGCTTATTAACGCATCTTCTTCCGCCCCCTTTGTGCGTCGCCAGCGTCTGCTTTCTCATGCACAGCATGAGCAACTGCGGCAGCTAGCTGCCTGCCATCGCCTGACGCCAACGATGCTGATCCTCGGCGCATTTGCGCAGGTGTTAGCGTTTTACAGCGAGCAGCGGCGCTTTACGCTTAATTTACCGATTTTTTTGCGTGACGCGGTTCATCAGGACAGCAACCGTCTGATTGGCGATTTTACTTCCGTCACGCTTCTGGCGGTGGATTTACGCGATGAGCAGCGCTTTGTTGACACGCTAGTCCAGATGAGTCAGCAGCTATTTACCGACCTGGAGCATAGCGCCTGTTCCGGCATTGAGGTACTGAGCGAACTCTCCCGCCAGCGCGGCGAACCGGTGCTGATGCCGGTGGTCTTTACCAGTACGCTGGGTCAGGAACCGGCGTCGGAACATGTGCGCCATTATCGCATATTGCAAGGACTGACGCAGACGCCTCAGGTGCTGATTGACTGTCAGGCAACGGCGACGACAGAAGGCGTGTTGCTGGCCTGGGATTGCCGGGAGGCGTTCTTCCCGGAAGACGTGATTGCGAATGCGTTTTCCGCCTTCTGCGAGTTGATTGATAGCTTGTTGACTGAGGGGGACGCCTGCTTACAGCTGACACAGCCGCTGAAACTGCCATCGGCTCAGCGCCGCCTGCGCCGCCAGACGAATGAGACGTATCAGGCGCTTTCGCCAGCGTTACTGCACAGCGGTGTTGTGCAGTACGCGCGCCAGTACCCGGATGCGACGGCGCTGGAGGATGGCGACGGTTCGCTGAGTTTTGGCCAATTGATTGAGCAGGCTCAGGCGCTGGCGCAGACGCTACGTCAGGCCGGGCATCAGCCAGCGGATCCCGTTGCCGTTATCTGCGGCAAAGGACGCGCTCAGGCGCTGGCTCCGTTAGCCATTCTGCTGTGCGGCGGCTGCTATGTGCCCATCGATCCCCAGCAGCCCGCGATACGCCGCGAGGCAATTATGCGCAATGCGCAGGTGAACTGGGCCTTCTGCGATGCCGACATCACGATGCCATCAGGCGTGATGGCGCTTACCTGCGCGCCATCGCAAGCGGTGAGGGCGTTCCAGCCGTCGCTCGTTGCCCCTGAACAACCCGCTTACATTATCTACACCTCCGGTTCAACGGGTGAGCCGAAAGGGGTGGTGGTTTCGCATCAGGCCGCATGGAATACCCTCGCGGATATCAACCGCCGTTTCGCCATCAAGGCGAGCGACAGCATACTGGCGATAGCCAATCTGGGCTTTGATTTATCGGTTTACGATCTTTTTGGCGTGCTGGCGGCGGGAGGTCGGTTGGTTTATCCGCTGGCGTCGCGCAGGTCCGATCCCTCTCATTGGGCCGACCTGATGGCGCATCACCGCATCACATTATGGAATACGGTGCCGGCGCAGTTGCAAATGCTCTGCGATGCGCTGCCGGGGCCGCTGGCGGATTTACGTCTGGCGCTGGTATCCGGAGACTGGGTGCCGCTCGATCTCCTTCCTTGTCTGCAAAAACATGCGCCTCAGGCGCACCTGATTGCGCTGGGCGGTGCCACGGAAGCGGCGATTTGGTCGGTATTTTATGCGCTGGAAAAGACGGAACCGCACTGGAAAAGTGTCCCTTACGGCAAACCGCTGGCGAATCAGCGTTTGTACGTTATTGATGAAGGGCTCAACGACAGACCTGACTGGGTCAGCGGCGAGATTGCGATTGCCGGAGATGGCCTCGCCAGCGCCTATCTCGGCGATGCGCAAAAGACGGCGCAGCGTTTTGTCACACGTGCTGATGGCGAACGCCTGTACCTGACCGGCGATCGTGGACGCTACTGGCCGGACGGTAATATCGAGTTTCTGGGGCGGATGGACCATCAGGTTAAAATTCGCGGCCACCGTGTCGAGCCCGGCGAGATTGCGGCGGTGATGCGCCAGCACCCGGCAGTGGCAGATGGTGTGGCTTTGCTGACGGAGGGTAACGGTACCGCGAGTCAACTGTATGGTTTTGCTGAACTGGCGCAGGGCGTGCAGCCACCCGCGAACGCCGCTCTGGAGGCCGCGCGGCGTAGCGCAATCGCAACCGAGCAGCAGATTGACGGGGCGGCTTTCAAATTGTTAATGGACGGCGCTGACCGGGTGGCAATCCTTGCGATGATCGCACAGTTACGCGCAAGTGGGCTGTTTCGCACCAATGACGCGCGGCATACCCTGCCAGAGATTTATCTGGCGACGGCGGTGGCCGACGTTCATCAGCGATTGCTGCGTCGCTGGCTTGATGGGTTGATCAGCGCCGGGGCGTTGCATCGTGATGATGAGGGGCGCTATCACCACCCTGCTATGGCTGATGATGAGCAGGTTTCACGCGTCTGGCGTGAGGTTGAACGACTGGAGCAGCAGGCGGGTTACGGTAGCCAGACGCTGCATTATATTCGGGTCTGTAGCGACCGGCTTGGCGGTTTATTGCGCGGTGAAACCGACGTTCGCGACCTGCTGTTTCCACAAGGCGAGCTGTCTACCGCCCACGCCGCCTACCGCGATAACCTGGTCAGCCAGAGCATGAACGCTATTGTGGTATCAGCCATTACCGCGTTGGCGAAGGAGAATCCTCAGCCGCTACGTATTCTGGAAGTGGGGGCCGGGGTGGCGGGAACCGCCAGCGATCTGGTTCCCGCGCTGGCTGACTACACGCCGGAATACCGGTTTACCGATCTGTCGGAGTTTTTCCTGGTTGAGGCGCGAAAACTGTTCGCGCCGTGGCCATGGATGCGCTACGGCATTTTCGATATGAACTTGCCTGCCGAGCCGCAGGGGATGCTGCCTAACAGCATTGATGTTCTCCTGTGCGCCAACGTGCTGCATAACGCGCGTAACGCGGGAGAGGTTCTGAGACGCTTCTCCTCGCTGTTAGCGCCGGGTGGGGTCCTTGTCTTTATCGAACCTTTCCGTCGGCATAACTACCCGTTACTGGTCTCGATGGAGTTTTTCCCGGAACTGACCGGTTTTACCGATTTGCGTGCCGACAGCGACCAAACCTTCTTTACGCGCGAGCAATGGCTCACGCTGCTGGATGAGGCGGGGGCGACGCTGACCGGCTGCATGCCCGCCGCGGATAGCGCGCTGGCAAGCGCCGGTCAGGGGGTCTTTATCGCCCAGTTTAAAACCGACCGTTGTGACCTGCGTGAAACCGAACTGCGGCAGTTTTTGCAGGCGAGATTACCGGGCTATATGATCCCGGCACATTTGCAACTGCTCGATAGACTACCGCGCAGCGCGAGCGGAAAAATCGATCGTCAGGCGTTGAATGTGGCGCTGCCGAAACCCGGCGAGACAGCTAGCGCAAGCCATACCGGCGAAGCGCCGATTGATGCCCTGGAACAAGAGATCGCCGCCGTATGGGCGGATGTACTGGGGGTTGCGAATATCGCCCGTGATACTGACTTCTATGCGGCAGGCGGCGATTCGCTGCTGCTGTCGCGGATGATTGCCAGAATACGTAAAACCCTTGATGCCGCAGCGAAACTGGAATGGGAAACGCTGCTGCGTCATCTGCTGCGTGAGCCCACGGTCATGGCATTAGCCGAACTGTTGCGCCGCGCCGACAACGCGCCCGTAGCCGCGCAGCAGGCGCTGTCACCGCTGGTAGAGTTGTGGGGAACGGCACAGGACAAAGCACATTGCTGCGTTCTGCTGCATGCGGGAACCGGTAATTTACAGCCTTATCAGCATGTGTTAACGGCGCTGGACAAGTCGCGCTTTAGTCAGGGTGTCGGTCTGGCGCTGCCTGGCGCATCGACTTTCCTGAATCTGGCGGCGGAAGAGGCGTTAAGCCGACTTGCCGGGCAATACACCGATTTACTGATTGACCGCGCAGAAAGCTATACGCTGGTCGGTTATTGCCTGGGCGGATTACTGGCGGCAGAGATTGCGCGCCAGCTTACCGAGCGCGGAAAACGGGTTCATCAACTGGTGGCGATCAGCGCCTGGCAACCGCCGCGTGTCGATGACGAGGGGCTGGTGGAGTATGTCTTTGCCCGGGCGCTGGGGGCTGATTTAACACAGCTTGGCCTGCCGCCGGAACCGGCATTTTCCGCGGCGGTGAACGCGATTTTACAAAAAACGGCGGGCCATATTCCGCAAGGCGCATTCGCCAGTCTGGCTCCGGAGCATCAGCAGGTCGGCCAGGCGCTGAACGTCTGGATGGCGAAACCGCTGGCGCAGCGGCTGGCCTTACTGCAATCCTCCGGCGTTGAGCAGGGCGTTTATCATCAGGAACAACTCGATGACTCCCGGTTTGCCGAAAGCTACAGGCTTTTTTGCCACAGCATGGCCGCCGTCGGGCGGCATAAGCCGCAGCCCTGGTTTGGTCATACGGTGGTGATCCGCAACAGCGAAAGCGACCCGCTGTTGCCGGGAACGCCCGGCGACGTGGCGGGTTACTGGCAAGCGATATGCTACGGCAACCTGATTATTGATGACACGCCCGGCGATCACTTTAGCTGTTTATCCCGCGATAACGCTTCAATACTGGCGGCGACCCTTTCCCGTCATCTCCTGAGCGGAGGTGAGCAATGACAATGCAACGTATTGCGATCCTTGGCGCCAGCGGGGGGATTGGGCACTTTGTTACGCAATGGCTGGCGGAGCTTGGCTATCCGCTGCGTTTGGGCGCCCGCCAGCCGCTGTCGCTGCGTTCGCTGGCGCTGCGTTATGCGGCGCAATGGCAGACGGTGGATCTCTGGCACGACGATGCGCTCCGGCGCTTCTGTGCGGAATGTTCGCTGGTGATCAATTGCGCAGGGCCTTCTTATCAGGTTCTGGATCGGGTCGCGAATGCGGCGGCAGAGGCCGGAGCGGACTATATCGATGTCTCCGGCGACGGCCCGGCGTGGCAACTGTTGCGCCAGCGTACGCCCGTTGCGGGCTGGCGTGCGGTACTTTCTGCCGGGATGCTGCCGGGCCTTGCGAATCTGGTTCCGCGCGGGTTAAGCGATCGTTTAGGCGGATCGTTGACCGTCTGGTGCGGCGGGATCGAGCGAATTGGAGGGGCGGCGGCGGCCGATCTGGTGTTGTCGCTTAATGAACAGCACAACGCGCTGGCGCCTTCTGATTATTGGTATGGCGAAGCGGGCGCAAGCTGGCGTCTGGGACGGCGCTGTCGTCATAGCCTGACGGCACAACGCCAGGATTCTCTGCCTCACTTTCCGGGTCAGGTTACCCTGCTGCCTTATTTGAGCGCCGACGTGGAACGACTGGCACTGGACAGGCAACTGGCGAATGTGCAGTGGTACAACGTCTTTTGCGGTAACCGATTGCATGACACGCTGACCGGATTACGGGGCGCGCTTGACGGGACATCAGCCAGCCTGAGTAAGGCTATCCACGCCGTGGAAGCGGCCAGCGCTATCGATCTGCTGGGGTTCCGGCCGTGGTATCACATGGTATTTGACCTACAGCAGGAGGGGTGCGCGACAACACGCGCGGTGGTGGCCACGGAGAGTAGCCAGGCGCTCAGTGCGGCGGTCGCCGTCTCCTGCGCCCGGCGTGTGCTACAGGGGGAGATTGCGCCGGGGATCCATTTTGCCGACAGCGTGTTGCCCGCCAAAGAGACGCTGGAGGAGGTGTGTCGGCTACACAGAGGCACGAGTATCCAGCAGTATCAACCCGACCTCCAGCATGAGGAGGGGGCGCTATGACCCAACACGCGCATCGCCCCTTGCGGGCCATTGTCTGCGGCACCAGTTTTGGTCGTTTCTATCTGCGGGCGCTGGCGGCGAATCCGGCGATTGAACTGGTGGGGATCCTCTCCAGCGGCTCGCGCGCTTCTGCTGATTATGCGCAGCAGTTCGGGATCGCCCATTACACCAGCGTGCAGGCATTACCCGACGATATTGATCTGGCGTGCGTCGTCATCAGAGCTGCCGTTTCCGGTGGCAACGGCGGCGATATCGCCTGTGCGCTCATGCGTCGTGGTATTCACGTATTGCAGGAGCACCCGCTGCACCCTGATGAGCTTAACGACGGGATGCGAACGGCCAGGCAGCACCATGTGCGCTACGATGTCAACGCGTTCTATCCGCATGTTGCACCGATTTATCTGTTCTTGCAGGCGGCGGCGAAGATCCGTCGCCAACAGCCTTTTCTCTATCTGGAGGGGATTTGCGGCGCGCAGGTGCTGTATCCGCTGCTTGATGTGATGGCTCGCGCGCTGGGAAAACTGCATCCGGCGACGCTGGCGGTCGCCGAGCCTGCCAGAGTCGGCCCGTATACCTGCCTGCATGGCGATATAGGCGGCGTGCCGTTGAGTTTACGTGTTCAGAACCAGATACATCCGGCAGATGCGGACAATCACGCACTGTTGCTGCATCGACTCACGCTGACGGCGGAAAGCGGCGTTCTGGCGCTGGCGGATACGCACGGACCGGCCATCTGGAGCCCGCGTTTGCATACCCATCGCGATGAGACGCACCGCCTTGTGCTGGAAGGCGAGGGAACGGAGAGGCTTGAGGCGTCAAGCAGCGATATTCTCCCCGGCAGCGAACCGCAGACGTTTCGCGGCGTTTTCGATACGCTCTGGCCGCAGGCGATAAATCGGGCAATGGCGGCGTTTATTGCCAGTATTCATGACCCGGCGCTGGCGCAAAGGCAGGGACAGTGGACGCTGGGCGTGACGTCGCTTTGGCATGATGTCTCCCGTCAATTGGGGTCGCCGGAGCTCATCTCTCCTGACACACCGGCCATTTTGCCGCTTAGCGCGCTGGTTGAGGAGGGCGACAAATGAAGACAACGGCTTTGCGTTTTTATCTTCCCCGCCCGCAGGCAAAGAGGTTATTGATTTGCTTTCCGCATGCCGGGGGCGCGGCCAGCGCGTTTCGCGCATGGCCGTGGTTATTCAACGACAACCTTGAGGTGGCGGCTATTCAGTACCCGGGGCGGGAGGATCGCTACGGGCACAGGCTTGTTGATGATATGAACGTGTTGCTGGCACAACTGCAAACGGTGTTGCTGCCGGTTGTTGCCAGAATGCCTTACGCGCTTTTGGGACACAGCATGGGGGGCGCTATCGCGCATGAGCTGGCGCAGCGCCTGTCACGTCTGGGGAAGCCGCCGCAGCATCTGTTTATTTCCGGGCGACAGCCTCCGCGTTTTCACCCGCTGGATAGCCAAATCCACCAGGGGAGCGATACGCAGTTGCTGGCAGAGCTACAGCGCTTAAGCCGTGATAACCAGGCGCTGATTGATTCGCCAGAACTGAGCGAATTGCTGTTGCCCATTATCCGTAATGATTACCGGCTGATTGAAAACTACCGTCCCGGCCCGGCAGAGTTATTGTCCTGCCCGATAACGGTTCTGGCGGGGAGAGACGACCCGGAGCTGCCTGCCTGTCAGGCGCACGGCTGGTCAGATTACAGCAGGCAAGGGTGTCGGGTGCACTTTTTCCCCGGTGACCATTTTTTTATCTCCCGCGAGCGTATTGCCGTGGTTACCGTCGTTCAGCAGGCGCTGAATGCCGTTTTCTCCTCGTATCGAGAAGGACAGATAAATGGATGATTTTTACTCTCCGGTTGCGGAGTTCTACGATTTAGTCACGCAGGCGCATTCCGCTGGCGAGCAGGTGTTACGCGAACGTCTTACCGCGATGACGCTGGAGGACGCACCGATCCTTGATATCGGCGCAGGCACTGGACGGACGGTCGCGGCGATTGCCGACGCGCTGCCCGATAGTGATATTCTGGCGATTGAACCTTCTCCTGCCATGCGGGCGGTGCTGACCCACCGCGTGGCCCGCGATCCGCGCTTGCGAAAACGCGTCACTATCATCCCTGAGCCCGTTGAAAAACTTCTGTTGCCCGAGCGTTTGAGCGCCGTGGTGGCCTACGGTGTGCTGGGGCATTTATCCCGCGAGGCTCGACTCTCGCTGTGGAAGACTCTGCTGCCCCGTTTACCGGCAGGCGCGCCGATTTTCATCGAGCTGTTGCCGGTGGAAAAGCCCGTGTCGTTACCGGCATTCTCTCTGGCTAACGCCACGCTGGGGCAGCGTCATTACAGCGCGACATTGCAGGGCGAACCGGGAGAGGACGATACCATGATGCTGACATCAACCTGGGTTGTGCGCGGCGGCCCCAGCCCAACGCAGGTTATCCATAACCGCAGCGTCTGGCATACCTTTGGTCTTGACGATCTCGCGCGTGAAACGGGCTTAAAAGCAGAAAGACTCACCCCGCAAGCAGGAGTGCTTTATGTCTGAACCGAGAGTGAAAAAGGATATCCGACGTTTACTCCCGGATATGGTCTGGCCAGCGGACTGGATCCAGCATTATCAGCAACAGGGCTACTGGCAGGATGAGACGCTGGCGATGCGGATAGCCGACTGGCAACGTCGGTATAGCGACCGGGTCGCGCTGGTGGAACCGACCCGCGAATGGCGCTATCAGACGCTTATTGATTGTTCCCGCCGTTTCGCGGGGGAGCTGCATGCTTCCGGGCTGCGTGCTGGCGATCCGGTCGTTATCCAGTTACCGAATAGCGCGGAATTTATTGTCGCGCTCTTCGCGGTACTGCTGATGGGCGCCGTGCCCGTTCTGGCGCTGCCTGCCCTCGGTCAGCGGGAGATCTTACATATCATCACGCTGGCGGAGGCGAGGTTGTATCTGGGCTGCCGCCAGTTAACGCATCTGGATATCCCTGCGTGGGTTGAACACCCGTGCGCTATTCGGCTCTCTGATGAGCAAAATCGGTTTGCCGACTGTACCGCCACGCCATACACCGATCGCCCGCAGGGCGACTATTCGCTCAACATTGCGTTATTGCTGCTATCCGGCGGCACCACCGGATTGCCAAAACTGATTGCCCGCACTCACGCCGACTATGGTTACAACTTTACCGCCAGCGCGGCGTTGTGCGGCGTTGATGCCGAGGAGCGCTATCTGGCCGTCCTTTCGATGGCGCACAATTTTCCGTTGGCCTGTCCGGGGATCCTCGGCGTTTTCGCGCGCGGAGGCTGCGTGGTGATACCGGCAACGGCGGCACCGGAGGATGCGTTTGATGCCATTGCACGTCATCGGGTGACCATGACGGCGCTGGTGCCTTCGCTGGTGTCCGTATGGCTGGAAGCGTTGAATGGGGAGAAACCGGATCTCAGCTCGCTGCGTCTGTTACAGGTCGGGGGCGCGCGACTGGCGCCGGAAACCGCGCAACGGGTCTTAGCGCGATTTCATTGTCAACTGCAACAGGTATTCGGCATGGCTGAAGGATTGCTGAACTATACCCGTCTGGACGACTCACTGCAGACGGTGATCCATACCCAGGGTAAACCGCTATGCGCCGATGATGAAATTTTGATTGTGGATAACGAAGGGCATCCCGTTGCGCCGGGCGAAACGGGAGAGCTACTGGTACGCGGGCCGTATACCATTCGCGGTTATTTCCGTGCTCAACGCCATAACCAGCAGGCTTTCGCTCACGAGGGATTTTACCGGAGCGGCGATCGTGTTCGACAGCGGTCAGACGGTTATTTGATTGTCGAAGGGCGGACAAAGGACGTGATTAACCGAAATGGCGAGACCATTGCCGCCGATGAAATTGAGGATTGTCTGCGCGCGCATCCGGCGATACGCGATGTGGCGGTGATTGCCGACCACGCCGGATCTGAACAGGAGATCGTTCACGCGGTGGTTATCGCCGAAGGCGAGTTGACGCTTCCGGCGCTACGCCGTTGGCTTGAACAACAGCATCTGGTGGCCTGGAAGTGGCCGGAACGTCTGACGCTGACGTCATCCTTTCCCCTGACGCCGATAGGCAAAGTGAATAAAAAAGCGCTGGCCGCCAGCCTGAGTTAAGGAGTCGCTATGGTTAACCAACGATATGAATACACCATGACAATCGATGCTGAACGAACCTTGTCGGCAATTTATACCGTTATCCGCCAGAGTGCAGGGGATGATTACTTTCTCTATGAGAACCCTCCCTGCTGGTGTCTGGGACTGGGACGCGTGGCGACATTGCAGATTGACGCTGCCGGGAAGCAGGCGCTGGAGGAACAGGCTACCGGTGAACATCGTTATCCGATCAACGGTACGCTGGCTGATTGCGCGCGGCAATTTGTGCGCAATTACGCTGAAAAGGCACCGCGTATCTATGGCATGGCTGCGTTTAATTACGCCGCCCGGGTTCGTGGTTTACCTTTTACGCCGGGAACATGGCCGCTATTAAATCTGGTCATTCCCCGCTGTGAGTTGGTTTTTCAGCAGGGACAGGTGACGATTTATGCGCCGACAGAAGCGGAGTGTCAGCGGTTAAGCACGATGTTATGCGATATTAACGACCCGCCAAACAGGTCTGTCATGGCGGTGGATACGGCGCAATGCGGCGATGATTATCGCCAGCGTGTCGCGCGTGCGTTAGCGGAGATTGACGCAGGAGACTACGAAAAAGTGATTGTTTCCAGGATGCTGGCGCTGCCCGCTCCGCTGGATATACCTGCGACCTGGTGGCTGGGCCGGCAAAAGAATACGCCTGCGCGATCGTTTTTATTTCGCCTCGCAGAGCGAGAAGCAACGGGGTTTAGCCCTGAACTGGTGGTAAGGGTGGAACAGGCGCGGGCGATGACCGAACCGCTGGCCGGAACGCGCGCCCGTGCCGACAATGCGCAACAAAACGCGCAACAGCAGCAGGCGTTGATTTCAGATAGCAAAGAGATCGTTGAACATATTATTTCCGTAAAAGAGGCGATTCGCGAATTAAATCAGGTGTGCCGTCCGGCAAGCGTGGTCGTTAACGATTTAATGTCGGTACGCGAACGCGGTAGCGTGCTGCATTTGGGATCTCAGGTGAGCGGGCAACTGGGGGAGGGACAAGATGCCTGGGATGTTTTTGATGAGCTCTTTCCGGCTATTACGGCCTCCGGTATTCCCAAAACGGCAGCGCTGACGGCCATTCAGGGTTTAGAATCCGTTCCCCGGGAACTCTATTCAGGTGCCGTGATGCTCATTGAAAATCCGCACCGCTTTGATGCAGCCCTGGTACTGCGCTCTGCGTTTCAGGATAGCCACCGTCAATGGATACAGGCAGGCGCCGGGATTATTGCGCAATCCACGCCAGAGCGGGAGCTGACGGAAACGCAGGAAAAACTGGCGAGTATCGCCCCTTATGTGGTGGCTAAATGTTTTGTAAATAATAATCATTATTATTTACAAGATTAATCTGGTCATTAATATTACTCACATAAATGTGTCATGGGACTCCCCCTCCGTCGTTATGTGCCGGAGGGCGAATTGTGAGGATATTCGGCATGCAATCCACGCATCAACTTCATTCTTTGCAGCAATTTATTGAGATGGCGCAAAAGTGGGGATATGACTACGAAGTGGACACGCCCTCTGCGACGGCAACCCCGGCAGGCAGGCTTCCGCAATTCTCCGGGACGGTAAAAGCGGCGACGCTGCCTTATGGCGTGAACCTGTGTCTGAATGATATCTCGGTGCACAGCGACGATCATCGCTGCGGCGTCCTCGATCACTGCATGACCATTCTGTTGGTGCTGGATGGTGATTTGCCCCACTACCAGTTAGAGGGCGACGCACCGTTACAACTGGAAAAAGGCGTGGCGAAAGTGATTGTTGCCAAAGAGAAATGGAAACTCTGGTGTCGGAACCCCGGCGGCCATCGCTGCCGTAGCCTGGTTATTCAGGCCTCTCCGGAGCAGATTACGGAGCGGGCGTTGGCCAGCAAAGTGCGGAGTATTTTACATCAATGCGGAGTTTATGAATTTCCGGTCTCCGGACATATTATCGACCGTGCCAATGAATTGTTCTCTTTCTGTGAAAATTGCGTCACCGGGCGCCTGCAAACACATAGCTGCGTGTTGGATATTCTGGCTCAAAGCATTCGCGTGGTGGAGCAGCAAATACCGGCGGGCGATACGCTCGCCCCGGTACGCAATAGCGAGCGTATCCTGCGGATCCGCGATAAGTTGATTTCAGAACTGGACAATAGCCACTGCCTGTGTGATTTAGCCCGTGAAGCCGGTATTAGCGTCAGCACCCTGAAAAGCAAATTTCAGATCGTTGTGGGGCAGTCGGTGTTCACCTTTTTGCGTGAACAACGCCTGCTGCGCGCCCGGCAGGGGCTGGAGTCGGAAGGCTGGTCGGTTAAACAGGCAGCCTATTATGTCGGCTACCAGCATCCCAGCAATTTCTCCACCGCCTATCGCCGTAAATTTGGCCGTTCCCCGAGAGAGTATTTAAACGGGTGACTGGCTTTTGCCATACATGCTTTGGCTTTACTCATAGCTGAGTGGGCTAGGGGAATGAACCGTCTCTCCATACACTTGAAGTAGAAAGAAAAAAGCATATTTCGACGACTTCTTGCCTTAAGGGACGGTTATGTCAAAGACGCAGCAACGCGCAGATTTTCACATCAAACCTTTTGCTTTATTCGTGGGGGCGCTGCTTTCCGCCCCTGCAACCGCCGCCGGGATTCAGGAAGAGAACGAAGAGGCGGGAAAGGAATCGACCATGGTGGTGACCACTCGTAAGGTCAAAGAAGATCCGCAAAAGATCCCGTTGGGGATGAGTATTTTTGATCAACAAACCCTGAGTGACCGCCGTATCGATGACGTCGAACATCTGTTGCGCGATGTGCCAAACGTCAGTTTTAGTTCGCTGGGCGACGGGCGTTCGAGCTATATGTCTATTCGCGGCGTAGGGCCTGTCACCAAACCACTTAACTACGACGATACTTCAGTCGTAACCTATATTGATGGCGTGCCTCAGCCTTCTTACGCCTCCGATTGGCGCTTTCTTGATGTTGAACGTATTGAGGTGCTGCGCGGCCCGCAGGGAACGGTGTTTGGCCGTAATGCCCAGGCAGGGGCAATCAATATCACCACCCGGCAACCAGGCGATGAATTTGAAGGATACCTGCGCACCGAGGTGGGGCTGGATGAAAAATCACAGAATGTGGGGCAACTGACTGTTTCTGGGCCGTTGGTGGAACAGCGCCTGGCGGGACGTTTTTCCGCCGCTTACGCTAACCTGGGGCCCGATGTCGAAAACCTCGCGCCCGGCGGCGATTTGGGGAAAGTGGAAAATGGCGTCTTTCGCGGCTCGCTGGTGATGACGCCAGACGAGCTGACGCGGCTGGTATTCACCGGTTCCTACGAGCGTGACAATAATACGCCATCCAACTTCTTGCTAAAGAACACCTCGCGCTTTCCGGTTGTTGAGCTGGAGCCGAAAGGCTGGGTCAATCGCGATATTTCTGGCCTGTCCCTGACGGCGAACCGCCAGTTAGCGGATGCGCAGATTACATCGGTAACAGCATGGAATCGTTATAATTTTGATAACCTGACCAATAACTCGGAAGCGCTGACCTACAGTAAAGCCTTTAAGATGCCGCCATCAGCATTTGTCCCAGCGACAGACTGGAGCACCTACGATGAGAAACAGCAAAGTGTGTATCAGGAGCTGCGGCTGAGCAGTCTGGATGACGCCGATCTCTTGTGGGTTGGGGGGATAAATTATCTCTACGATGACTACACATTAAATACCGTGTATGAGTCGTCGTTTTTCGCCTCGACCAACGGCAAGCGGAATAACGACTACAGCACCACCAGCTATGCGGCATTTGGCGAAGTCACCGTCCCGCTGACCGATAAGCTAAAGGCTTCAGTCGGTGCGCGCTACACCCATGACCGCAAAACGTACAATGCACGCTATCGTTCAAACGGTTTCCCCGGCACGGTACCTGCTTTCAATCAGAGCGGCGTGCTGAATGACGATATGATCACTGGCCGTGCGGCGCTGGATTATGCGCTCACTGACGATTCGATTGTTTATATCAGTGCGGCGCGCGGTGCCAGAAGCGGAGGTTTTCCTGAATTTACCAACAATGCCGCCACCGGCAAAATGGATTCAGCGTATGACGAATCGACCTCCTGGAGCTATGAGCTTGGCAGCAAAAATAGTTTTTTTGGGGGGCTTGCCGAGCTGAATGCGGCGTTGTTCTACAACGACGTTAAAAACGAACACCTTTTAGCGATGGACTCATCCTCCTTCACTTTCGTGCCGAAAAACATGGATACCCGCAGCTATGGCGCAGAGATCGAAGGTTCGGTGAAGCTGGCGCAAAGCGTACAGCTCAATGTCGGCGCGGGTTATACCCATTCTGAATTACGCAATGTGTCTGATGAAGTCGCTGGAACGACTCAGGCGCGTAACGGCAACCGTGTACCGGCGGTGCCGCGCTTCAATACCAGCGTCACCCTGCAATACTACGATTCTGCCGCCTGGGCAGGTATGCCGGAAGCGAATCTGTTCGCGCTGGCACAGCATCAGTACGTTGGTGACAGACAGGCGGATGTTGGCAGTCATTTCAAGCTGGATGCTTATCAGATAGTCAACGCGAAAATAGGCATGGAGTTTGCCTGGGCGGATATTTATCTGTTTGGACAAAACCTGACCGATGAACGCCCACAGTATATTGGCTTGTATTACGGCCCGGGAGCGGAAGCGGTGAGCGTAGGCCACGGGCGGATCCTTGGCATCGGAACGCAAATTCGTTTTTGACCGTTTGTAATGGGTATGAATGATGAAAAGACATATTGCTATCGGGTTGTCGCTGTTTCTGTTCCTGGTGCTCGTCCTCACTGGCGTGCTGATGATAAGTGTTGTCGAGCCACCTGACGCACCCGCTACGCAAGAGGAAAAAACGCTGCGGGTGGTGATGCCCGGTAGCCAGAATGAAGGGCTGGATTTTGGCAAAGCCAGAACCTGGTATCCCTGGGTTATCGTGGGCAATGTCTGCGATACGCTGGTGGCGGAACGGGATGGCAAGTTGGTTTATCAACTCGCCAGTGAGATCACACCGAATACGGACGCCAGCCAGTGGACGCTGCGCTTACGCCCAGGCGTTCGCTTTTCCGACGGCAGCGCATTAACGTCGGGAGATGTTTTTGCCAGTTTGCAGTTTTTATCCCGCTCGATGGGTTTTGGCAGCTTTTTTCAGGATGTGGATTTTAAGGCCAGCCGGATTGTTGACGATCGAACCCTTACCCTGATGTTGACGCGGCCACGTGCCGATCTGGTCACGACGGTGCTTAGCGCCGCCAGCATGGTGTGGAAGCAGGGACAAGGCGACGCGCATATTCCGGTATGTAGCGGTGCGTATCGGGTTGCTCAATTCACCGCATCGGAAGGCGCGTTGTTAACCCGTAATCTGCACGCCTGGCAGCCTGCGCTCTGGTTCGACCGTATTGAAATTCGCCCATTGGGCGACCCGACGGCCAGAGTGAACGCATTGCTCAGCGGTGCGGCGGATTTCGCCTTTGATATTCCGGTGACGAATGCCAAACAGGTTACTGACAGGAAAGGGTTTCAGGTATTACGTAGCGGCGTGGCGAATGCCAGCAGTTGGTATTTCGCACTAAATAGCCGCGTGAAACCTTTTGACGATCGCCAGGTACGGCAGGCGCTTAAGATGTTGATCAATCGCCAGCAGTTCGTCGATGTGGTGCTGGGGGGGTACGGTTATGTGGGGAACGATGTTTTTGGTCAGGGGCTGACAGGCTATGACTCTACGCTGAAACAGCGCCAGCAGGAGGTTGCTGCGGCGCAGACGATCTTGCGTGAGAAAGGCGTCACGACGTTGCACATGTTGACGGCCGATTTGACGCCGGGGCTTAACGATGCTTCTGAACTGTTACGTCAACAACTGGCGGATGCTGGGATCACGCTGACGCTTGAGCGAGTCGAACCGGCGGACTATCTCAGTAGCCTCCCGCGATTGCATCAGGCGCAGATGATCGCCATGTTTGCGCTAAATCGCCCCTTTATCGCCACGCTGCCCATGCTGTTTGGCGCAGAGAACCCCTACAACTATGGCGGTTGGTATCCCCCGGAATTTGCCCAACGAGTAGAACAGGCGCGTACGACGCTTGAACGGTCATCGCAACAGCAACGGCTTAATCAACTTCAGCAACAACTGTGGGAAGAGGGACCGTATCTGTTATGGGGCTATCGTGATCAGCTTTCCGCCATGCGTGAAGGGTTTAGCGGCGTTGAACTCAGTCAGGGGATCCCGTTGTTTCGCCAGGTTCGCCCGATGACAGGTCAAGAGTGAGATGGCGCGGTTTCTTCTTTTCAGAACGGCGGGCCTGCTGCTGTTGCTCATGCTGGCGAGTCTGGTGATTTTTTTCAGCCTTGAACTGGCGCCGGGAGATGCGGCGGCCCAGGCGTTAGGCGAACGGGCCACGCCGCAAATGTTAACTCAGTTGCGCCACGAGTATGGGCTGGACAGCCCCGCTGGCGAGAGATATCTGCACTGGCTTTCAGGGGTATTGCACGGCAATGGCGGCTATTCGCTGCTCACCGACCTTCCCGTTTCGGAGGTGGTGATCCCGGCCGCACAGCGTAGCGCTCTGTTAGCCGCGTGTGCGGGGATGGTGATGCTGCTGGTCGGAATGGGGGCAGGGATGGTCGCCGCCGCGTACCGTGGTCAATGGCTGGACAAACTGCTCTCGGCGTTGGCGTTAATCGGCGTCAGTATGCCGGAGTTTATTGTGGCGACTCTGCTGATTTTGCTGTTTGCCGTTGGGTTGGGCTGGCTGCCTGCTATCTCTCTTGCGCCGCTTGACGCCAGTATCGCTGAGCGGTGGCGCGGATTAGTGCTGCCCGCGTTAACGCTGGGGCTGGTTGCTTCTGGCTATCTGCTGCGAATGGTGCGCGCTACGCTGTTGAACGTGATGACGTTACCGCATGTTACCAGCGCCCGGCTTAACGGTATTCGGGGCCGGGCGCTGTGGGGAGACCATATTTTACCCATCGCCGCCGGGCCACTTGCCCAGATTATCGCCTCGACGCTGCCTTACCTGTTTGGCGGGGCGATTGTCGTTGAACGCGTCTTTGGCTATCCGGGGATGGGTGAGCTGTTGCTTAACGCATTTCATGCCAGGGATACCGCTTTACTGCAAGGCATTGCGATGCTGCTGGCGTTGGTCACTGCGGCCTGCTGGTTTATGGCCGATGTGCTGGCGCGGGTAAGCGATCCCTGGCGGAGGCGCTAATGCGAAAAATACTCGTCCTGTTGATGCTGCTGATTTTTGTTGCGCCATGGCTCGCCCCGCTGGATCCGTATCGTTCCTCTGGAATGGCCTGGCAACCGCCGGACGGGAGATTCTGGTTTGGAACCGATGGGATGGGGCGGGATGTGCTGAGCCGAACATTAAACGGTGGGCGAATGATGCTGTTGCTGCCGCTCGTCGGAACGTTGTTGTCCAGCGCCTTCGGCGTCACGATGGGGCTTTTGCTGGCAGGGATGCCGGGGAGAGGGCGACGCGGTGTGGTGGCTCTGGATGCGGTTTTGATCGTGCCGCCCTTGCTGGTTGTGTTCATCGTCCTTTATGGGGTAGGCGCAGACTGGCGTTCGTTGCTGATTGCCTTGCTGTTATTGAACGTCCCGTTTACTGCCCGCTACATCCGTTCGCTTGCCGATCCGCTGCTGGACAGCGGCTATGTCGAGTCGGCTATTGCCGCCGGTGATGGGATGTTACGGGTGCTGTATCGCGAAGTTTTACCCGGACTCTGGTCCGGCATTCTGGCTGATGCGGGAATTCGTCTGGTTAGCGCGATGTATCTGATTGCTTCGGTCAGTTTTCTCGGCGTGGTGGTGCCGGGAACGCATGATGGCTGGGCGATGATGGTCCGCGAAGCATTACCGGGCATCATGCTTAATCCGTTAGCGGTGGTCGCGCCGGTGTTATGCATCGCGTTGACGGTCGTTATATTCAATCTTGGCGTGGACAGGTGGCAGCGATGATGGACTCTCCTTTAGTGCAAGTGAGGCAGTTGACGCTTTGCCGCGAGCAGGGCGAGCCTGTCCTGAATGACATTAATTTCACGCTCGCAGGCGGCAGCACGCTGGCGGTTATTGGCGACAGCGGTGCCGGGAAAAGCACGCTGGCGCGGGCGATTGTGGGGGATATCGCCCCGGGTATGCGTTGGGATTCGGGTGAAATCATCAGTTGCGGCTGCCGTCTGCGTGAGGCCAGCTCGCAGCAGATGGGGCGTCTGCGTGCGCGCGATACCGCCTGGCTTGGTCAGGATCCGGCGGCTGAACTGAACCCGGGCATGACGGTCGGCAGATTGTTAGATGAAATGCGCGTGCCAGATGCTGAGCCTCTTGAACAGATACTGGAGAGTGTCGGTTTACCCGGTGAAACGTATTTTTTGCGCCGTTTCCCGCATCAGCTTTCTGGCGGCCAGCGTCGCCGCGTAGCGCTGGCCAGGGTACTGCTGAAACGCCCCCGATTACTGATTCTGGATGAGCCTTTTGCCGGTCTGGATGATGCTCGTCGTCAGCAGGTGCTGCGCTTGCTGGCATTGATGCAACGCAGGTTGCAATTTTCTCTACTGCTGGTGAGCCACCATTTGTCGGGGCTGGAGGACATCGCTCAACACGTCCTGATCCTGAAGAACGGTAAACAGCACCAGTATGGTTCGTCGAAGCGCATTCTGTCTGCCATCGCTTCACCTTTTCCGCATCCTGCCTTCGCAGAGTGCCCCCACACAGACCAGCCGCCGCTGTTGCAGGTCAATAGCGTCAGCGTGGGGAGCCAGTCCGCACCGTTATTCTCGCCAGTGACGTTTTGCCTGCATCCTGGTGACAGTTTGCTGCTTCATGGCGAATCTGGCGTTGGAAAAAGCGCGTTTGCCAGAGCGTTGGTGGGGCTTAGCCCGGCAGCGATGGGCGAATGTAAACTTCGTAACGGCTTGTTAGCGCCGGAGGTTAGACGCCGCTCGCGGGAGCAAATCCGCGATATCGCGCTGGTTCCGCAAGATCCCGCCCGGACGCTTAATCCCTGGCGTACCGTTGCTCAGCAGTTGCAACAGGCGCGATATCGCTTTTCCGCCGCCCCCGACTCTTCGGTCGAAGGGTTGCTGCATCTGGTTAACCTTCCCTCTTCGTATCAGAGCCGGTTTCCGCATCAGTTATCCGGCGGCGAGCAGCAGCGGGTAGCGATTGCACGCGCCCTCGCTGGAAAACCTGCGCTGCTCATCTGCGATGAAGTGACTTCGGCGCTGGATGAGCAAAACCGTCTGAGCATTTTGCGTTTACTGGATAGTCTGCGTCGGGAACAAAACCTGGCGTTAATGTTGATTACCCATGATGTTGACGCAACCCGTCCTTTTTGCCGTCAGGTTCTGACATTGCGTCGAAGGGAGCAGGCTGCGGAGATGCCCAATAAGGAGAACAGGTTATGTCGATGATAACGCCTGATGAACAACAGACCCCGCCTCATGCGGATTACCGATTATTACAACCCGTTCGGGGTTGGATCGCGCTGGCGGTGATTTTACAGATAGTCTCTTCCGGTTTGGTGCTCGCGCCGTTGGCTGGATTAACGGAACTGGCGAAGGTGCTCGGCGCGTGGGGGCCAGGGCAAAGTGATGCTGCGTGGCGGATTATTGCGTTTTCGGGCCTGTGTCTGGCTGCCGGATTGGCATTGCGCGGGCTTGCTGATTTGATGACCCATCTGGCGGATAACGCATTTTCATTATGGATCCGCCGACAAGTCGCCCGCAGGCTCTCCGGCGCGCCATTAAGCTGGTTTAACCAGCACAGTAGCGGGCAAATTAAACAAGGAATTCAGGACGATGTCTCCGCCATTCACCATCTGGTTGCGCATGCTGGTTTACATTTTGCCAACGCGGCGGCGACCATGGCATTTGTGTACGGCTATCTCTTCTGGATTGACTGGCGAATGGCGCTGATTACCTTACTGCCGATTCCGCTGTTCTGGATGTTGTACCGCCGGGTGATGGCCGGAAGCCGGGCCAAAATGGCGGATTACGGCATCGCGCTGGGGGAAGTGAATCGTGCTGTTGTCGAGTACGTTCAGGGGATCCCGGTGGTGAAAACCTTTGGTCGGCAGGGAGAGGCGCACCAGGCCTATAAAAAGGCGGTTGATGATTTTCGCGATTTTTTCCTCGACTGGGTTCGACCGCTGATAAAACCAGAAACGCTTGCCAGCGTGGTGATTGCGCCGATTACGCTGTTATTGCTGGTGCTGAGTTTTGGCACGTTATTTATCTCGCTGGGCTGGATTGATATCTGGCAGCTTTTGCCTTTTGCCGTCGTCGGGCTGGGGATCGCGATCCCCGTGACCACGTTAGGGCAAAGCGCCCAGTCGTTACAAATGGCCAGCGGTGCATTTGAACGGCTGGCGGCGTTGTTGTCTATCCCCCAGCAAACGGTGGTGCGAAATGGGCTGAAAGCGAAGGGAAACCACGTGGTATTTGATCGTGTGAGCTTTGCTTACGACGCTAATCACCCGATCCTTGATGGTATTTCACTGGCATTGCCTCCGGGCAGCGTGACGGCGGTGGTTGGCGCTTCAGGCGCCGGAAAATCGACCCTTGCGCGTTTGCTGCTGCGTTTTGCTTCGCCGACCAGCGGGCAGATAACCCTTGGCGGTGAGCCTCTGGAACAACTGGACACCGACAGTTTGTACCGCCAGGTTGGATTTGTTTTTCAGGATGTCCGGCTGCTTCGCATCAGCATTTTCGACAATATTACGCTCGGTAACCCATCAGCAACGGAAACGGAAGCGATCGCGGCGGCGAAAGCGGCCAATATTCACTCGCGTATTCTTCAATTGCCCCGTGGATATCAATCTGTTTATGGCGAGGATGCGCTGCTTTCCGGCGGTGAAGCGCAGCGTCTGAGTATCGCCAGGGCGTTGCTGCTTAACCCGTCCATACTGGTGCTGGATGAGGCGACCGCACAGGCTGACGCGGAATCGGAAGCGGCAATCCAGAAAGCGCTTTCCACGCTGATTTCGCAGAAAAAAGACACCGTGGTGTTGGTTATTGCGCACCGGCTGGAGACGATTGTCAACGCAGACAATATTGTTGTGCTCGCGTGCGGGAACATTGTTGAACAGGGAACGCATCAGGCGCTGCTCTCCGCGAAGGGAGAGTATGCCCGCATGTGGCAGGCCCAGGTTTGTCCTGCCCAGGAGGTGCTATGTTAGTGACCCGGCTTTATCACCTGCTGGGCGAGGAACACCGCGCGGTATTGAAACGCTATCTCATCCTGATGGTGGCCTGTTGCGTTGTGCAGGGCCTGACGTTCGCGATGGTCGTTCCTGTCATGCAATCCTTGCTCACTGGCGATAGCGTGATGGCGGCGATGTGGTTGATTCCCCTCGGCGCAGGAACGCTATTAACCGGATATCTGAACTATATCTCAACGCTGGGAGGGTTTCAGGTTGCTATTACGTTGCTAAATACCTTGCGTCATCGAATTGGCGATGGTGTTGCTTCGTTGCCGCTGGGCTGGTTTTCTCGTGCGAATACCAGTCGTCTGGGGGCGTTGCTGAGCCAGGGGGTGATGGAAATCCTGGGGTTGCCTGCGCATCAACTGACACCATTAATGCGGGCGACGCTCACACCGCTGGTGATTGTGGCGGTGATGTTCTTCTTTAACTGGCGGGTCGCACTGATCGCGGCTGCCGTTTTTCCGTTGGTCGCGCTGGTTTACTGGTGGGCCGGAAGGCTGGGAAGAGCCGCCGATCGTACGGTGCATGCTGCAACGGCGGAAGCCAGCGATCGGATGGTGGAGTTTGCTCAGAATCAGCAAATCTTACGTGCATTTGGCTGCGGTGAAAAGGGCTATACCCAATTTGATGCGGCGTTGGTTGCGCAGCATCGCGCCGGATCCCGGCAGCTCTGGCTGGTGCTGCCGCCGCTGCTGGCGAATGCCTGGCTGGCACAGCTCAGTTTTCTGACGCTGATGGCGAGTGTGGTCTGGCTGGCGCCTGATAGCAGCGGTTCACACCCGTTAGCCACCTTAACTGCCTTGCTGGTATTGATTAACCGGATTGTCGACCCGCTGACGGAGATTGCCTCCTACGGGGCGGGTATTCGTATGGCTTCGGCACAAATGGATGCGGTGGAAAACGTCTTGTCACAACGTCCGTTGCCGCAGCCTGCTCAGCCGTCGCCTGACCCGACTCGCCATCACATCGAATTACGCAATCTCACCTTCGGTTATTCACCGGAACGGCCGGTGTTGCAGAATATCTCCGTGACGTTGCCTGAAAATACAACCACCGCGCTGGTGGGCGTTTCTGGTTCGGGTAAAACAACGCTCACCCGGCTGATTGCGCGATTTTTCGATCCAGATGAAGGCGGTATTTTCATTGGCGATACCGATGTGCGACAGCTTTCGACGGCGCAGTTGATGCAAATGATCTCGCTGGTGTTTCAGGATAATTATCTGTTCAGCGGTACGCTGCGGGAAAATGTGCTGATCGGCAATCCGGACGCCAGCGATGACGATCTTGCTCAGGTTGCTACTCTGGCGTGTCTGGATGAACTGGTCGGGCGGTTTAAGGATGGGTGGAATACGCAGGTGGGGGAAGGGGGAGGATTGCTCTCCGGGGGCGAACGCCAGCGCGTTGCGATTGCGCGGGCATTACTTAAAAACGCGCCCATCCTGCTGCTGGATGAAGCAACAGGCGCGCTGGATGCCGCCAACCAGGCGGCTATTACGCGTGGTCTACAGATGCGGCACCATTGCTGCACGATGCTGGTGATCGCCCATCAACTCCCGACTATCCAGAATGCCGATCTCATTCTGGTCCTTGATGATAAACGCATTGTTGAGCAGGGAACGCATGAACAACTGCTGGCGGCAGAAGGGCGTTATGCGGCGTTCTGGCAGGCGCGTAGGGAATCTGAAGGGTGGCGTTTGCGTAAAACCGTGAGGTGGCAACATGAGCGACAAAATCTTTGATAGCCACAGCAGCCAGGACTGGCCGCTGGCCGATGTTGATTTGACGGATCTTAATCGCTTTTGCGAGGGGTTCCCGCATCCCATTTTTGCACAACTGCGCCGCTATCCAGGCCCGCTGTACCATCCCCGAACGCCGCTGACTCCCGATAACGAGGGGTTCTGGGTTCTGAGCCGCTATCAGGATATTCTGGCGGTGGCAAAAGATATCAACACGTTCTCATCCGAAAGCGGCGGCGGCAGAGAGGGCGGTGGAACGATGATTGAAGATTTACCCCGAGCGGTGGGGCCCGGATCGGTCATTAATATGATGGATGATCCGCGACATAAAGCGCTGCGCAGGCTTATTGCGCCTGCGATGTCCAATGCGACCATCGCAGTACTCGAACCGGTATTGGCACAGGCGGCGCATGACGCCGTGATGCAGTCCTTATCTAAAGGAGGTGGTGATTTTGTTGCAGATATTGCAGCGGAACTGCCGATGTTTGCTATCGCCAATCTGGTTGGTATCCCGGCTGAAGATAGACAGAAGATTTTTGGTTGGATTAATGCGGTTCTCGATTATTCCGATCGTCAGCTGGGTGAAAGCAGCGCCAGTAGCCAGCAGGCGATGCAGCATTTTATGGCCTACAGCCAGCAGTTTGTGGAGAGTAAGCGCCAGTGCCCCGGCCAGGATATTGTGTCACGGGCGGTGATGGAGGCTTTACCCGGAGGCCTGGGGCGTTTGACGGCAGTCGAGCAGCTTATGATTTTCAATGTGGTGATGGTTGCTGGATTAGAAACGACCCGCAACGCAATCGCTGGCGGTATTCTGGCGTTTATTCACCATCCGGCGCAATGGACCCGGCTACAGAACTCTCCAGAGTTGATGGGCCCGGCGCTGGAAGAGATTCTGCGCTGGACTTCACCCACACCCTATAACCGTCGCACGGCAACGCGGGATGTGCTGCTGGGCAATCGCCTGATACGGGAAGGGGAAAAAGTGACGCTGTGGTGGGCATCGGCCAATCGTGATGAGGCCTCTTTTGACCATCCTGAGGATTTTGATATAGGGCGTACGCGCAATCCGCACCTGGCTTTTGGTTCCGGCGGCCATGCCTGCCTCGGTGCGCAACTGGCCAGACTGGAAATTCGCCTGATTATGCGGGAACTGTTGCCGCGGGTGTCGGGTTTCGAACTGGCCGGGGCGGTTGATTGGGTCAGAAGTAATAAACATACGGGGATTCGCCGGATGCCTGTGCGTTACTTAACGAAGAATTCGCATGGCGGGTGAAAAGCGAGCGCCATTTGGCATTTATGTATTGGGAAGTGTTTTTACGCTAACTTGTTGAATAGTAAAAATGTAGCGGGTGTAGATAAACATGAAAACAAGAATTTGGCTCCTCTGACTGGATGCAGGTTTTGTTGTAATTTATTGAATTTTATGAGGATTGTAGCCATAGAGCAACCTCCGGTATGTGGTATTTAAATTCCACCACCGAAGAGACCAATCTTGCGGGGGGTGAACTGAACGGAGTTGGTCTTACCGACCATACCTACACCGGCGCACCTTACGGTGCCCCCGCTCAGCCCACCATAGAGGTATAGCCGAGCGCACGACATAAAAAAGACGATATGTCGCAGGTATGATATTCAGGAGACCAATCCTGGCGCCTGATTTTGCAGGTGCGGCGCACCAATACAATGCGGGTAACGGGTGACAAGCGGTTTTAACGAAAGTCTGCTGACTGTGCTTAATATACTCACACCAGAGATAATCAAATAAAATACAATTGGTTGGTAAATATTACTGGCTAATATATTCATGGCTGGAGTGTTTTGAGCGAAACATAATCAATCCCGAAAAATTATTCTGCCCACTCATCAGTACCATTGATATCAATCAAAAAAATGAATACAGAAAGGGAGTATTTCGTTTCATACAGTAACACTGCTTATCATTTCGTCCGGTACTGTGCGATCAGGCTTACTTAACCCTCTGCCACAATGCCGGTTCCCGCAGGATAAGGTTTTATCTGCATCAGGGGGAGGGGGTCGTGTCATTAAAAGGACTGCGTTTTACGCTGGAAGTGGACGGGCTGGGACCTAAAACTTTCGCCGTGGTGGGTTTTCAGCTTAAACAGCGCCACTCGTTCCCATTTGTACTGGATGTGGACGTTGCCAGTGATTCTTTCGGACAGATGGCAGAAGACTTGCTGGAGAAAAACGCCACCCTGACTATCTGGCAGGGCAACACGGTTCAGCGTTATGTCAGCGGTATCGTCACCCATTTCGGGATGAAGGAGTATAACGGCTGGCAGATGTGTTATCACCTCACCATCACACCGCCTCTCTGGCGCAGTGGGCTGCGGCAGAATTTCCGTATCTTTCAGCAACAGGATATCCAGACCATTTCCGCCATGCTGCTGGATGAAAATGGCATCACTGACTGGAAACCGCTGTTTTATGAAGACCATCCGGCGCGGGAATTCTGCGTTCAGTACGGCGAGACGGATCTGGCATTTCTCACCCGCCTGTGGTCGGAAGAAGGCATTTTCTTTTTCGACCGCCCCGACGCTGACAGCCCGGCGCAGACGCTGACGCTGTGCGATGACGTGGCCGGATTATCCGATGCGGGTGAACTGCCGTTCAATCCGAACAGTTCACAGGACGTCTCCATCCTCTGTGTCAGTACTTTCAATTACCAGGCACAAATCCGCCCCTCTTCGGTGGAAACCCAGGACTACACCTTTAAGGTGCCGCAGTGGCCCGGCTATTACAGGCATCCCGGTGAAAACCTGAACGGTCAGTTCAGGCAGTACGAAGTTTTTGATTATCCTGGGCGTTTTAAGGATGAGCTGCACGGCCAGGATTTTGCCCGTTACCAGATGGAAGGCTGGCGCAACAATGCGGAAACCGCCTCCTGCATCAGTAACTCACCGGCGCTGTGGCCGGGTGCCACCTTCAGTCTGACCGGGCATCCGATCGGGGCACTTAACCGGAAATGGCAGGTGGTGAGCAGTGTTCTGACGGGCAAACAGCCGCAGGCAATGAAAGGTGGCCGGGGATTAGGCACCACAATGGACAACCAGTTTGAGGTTATTCCCGCCGACAGAACCTGGCGACCACAACCCCGGCTGAAACCAAGAGTGGATGGCCCGCAGTCTGCCGTTGTTACCGGGCCGCCGGGTGAAGAGATTTTCTGCGATGAACACGGGCGGGTACGGGTTCACTTTCACTGGGACCGTTATCACCAGGAAACCGAGGACAGTTCCTGCTGGATACGGGTGTCGCAGCCCTGGGCGGGGGCCGGATTCGGGCATCTTGCCATTCCGCGGGTGGGCCAGGAGGTGATTGTTGATTTTCTCAATGGCGACCCCGACCAGCCCCTGATTATGGGGCGTACGTACCACGAAGATAACCGCTCGCCGGGACGTTTGCCGGGCACCAAAACGCAGATGACCATCCGTTCCAAAACCTATCAGGGCAGCGGCTTTAATGAGCTGCGCTTTGAGGATGCGACGGGACAGGAGCAGGTCTATATCCATGCCCAGAAGGATATGGACACCGATGTACTGAATAACCGTACCACTGATGTTACCGCCCACCACCGGGAAACCATCGGCGGCAACCAGCTTATCACCGTGAAGCAGAACCAGATACAGACGGTGGTACAGAACCAGAAAGAGACCGTGGGGCAAAACCAAAGCATTACCGTTGGCCTGAACCAGGCTGAAACGGTGGGTATTGCCCGCGCACTGACAGTGGGGGTGGCATACCAGACCACGGTGGGTGGCGTGATGAACACCTCGGTGGCGCTGACGCAGTCCTCGCAGGTGGGGATACATAAATCGCTGCTGGTGGGTAAAGGCTATGACGTCAGCGTCGGGGAAAACGTCACCTTTACGGTGGGTAAAAGTAAAACCGAAAGTACCGGAAAGGTGGCGGTCTATTCTGCCGGGGAACATCTGGAACTGCGCTGTGGCCAGGCACGGCTGGTGCTGACGCAGGACGGCAAAATCTTTCTCAACGGCACCGCCATTAATTTACAGGGTGTTCAGACCTTAAGCGGTGATGCGCTGATGATTAACTGGAACTGCGACGCGGCGGAAGACCCGCCGAAAGCGCCGGAAGAAAGCAGCAGTCCGCCGCCGGATATGCGGCAGTACTGATTAAACAGCATCACAAATTGGTAACACAGGGCAGTAAAGCAAAACAATAAGCCAGATAAAAGAAGGACAGGTGTATGAGCGGAAAACCGGCGGCGCGTCAGGGCGATGGCACCATGAAGGGCGGCCCGATAATCCAGGGCTCGGCGGGGGTGATGATTGGCGCACCGACTGGCGTGGCCTGTTCGGTGTGTCCGGGCGGCATGACCTCCGGCAACCCGGTTAACCCGCTGCTGGGTGCGAAAGTACAGCCTGGCGAAACCGATTTCGCGCTACCCGGCCCGTTGCCGTTTGTGCTTTCACGTACCTACAGCAGCTACTGCACAAAGACGCCCGCCCCCGTGGGGATATTCGGCCCCGGCTGGAAAGCCCCCTTTGATATCCGCTTACAGCTCCGCGACGGGGAACTGATACTCAATGACAACGGCGGGCGAAGCATTCACTTTGACCCGCTGTTTCCCGGGGAAACCGCCTTCAGCCGCAGCGAGTCATTCTGGCTGGCGCGGGGCGGCGTGCTGAAACTGCATGAAAGTAATCCGCTGCATATGCTCTGGCAGACACTGCCGGAAGATATCCGCCTCAGCCCGCATATTTACCTGGCGACCAGCAGCCTTCAGGGGCCGTGGTGGATACTGGGCTGGTCTGAGCGCGTGCCCGCCACGGATGAGGTGCTGCCCGCTCCGCTGCCGCCGTACCGGGAGCTCACCGCACTGGCGGATAACTTCGGGCGGGTAATGGCTTTCCATCGCGAAGCCGCAGGCGATTTTGCCGGAGACATCACCGGGGTGACTGACGGCGCAGGCCGCCGCTTCCGGCTGGTGCTGACCTCGCAGGTACAGCGGGCGGAGCAGCAGCGTAAACAGGCTGCATCCCCAAAACAGCCCCTCTTCCCGGACGCGCTGCCCACCACAGATTACGGTACTGACAGCGGCATCCGCCTGGCCGAAGTGTGGCTGACCCATGACCCGGAGTACCCGGAAAATCTGCCCATAAGCCCACTGGCACGTTATGAATATTCTCCGCGTGGTGAACTGGTGATGGCGTATGACCGCAGCGGTACGGCGGTGCGTGGTTTTGCTTATGACGCAAAATATCCGGGGCGGATGACGGCACACCGTTATGCAGGCAGACCGGAGATACAGTACCGCTACGATGCGTCGGGCCGCGTGACGGAGCAGATAAACCCGGAAGGCTTAAGCTATGCCTACGTTTACGAACGGAATGCCATCACCATTACCGACAGCCTGAACCGTCGTGAGGTATTGCACACCGAAGGCGAAGGTGGGCTGAAACGCGTGGTCAAACAGGAACGCGCAGACGGCAGCACCACCCACAGCGACTACGACAACGCGGGCAGGCTGCTGGCGCAGACCGATGCGGCTGGCCGTAAAACAGAATACCGGCTCAGTCCCGGCTCCGGACAGCTAAAAGAAATCATCATGCCGGACGGCAGACGCACGGAACTGTATTACAACAACCAGCGCCAGCTGACCAGCACTGTGTACCCGGACGGGCTGCAAAATAAACAGGAATATGACGACTACGGCAGGCTGACGGCGGAAATCCTGCGCAACGGCAGCACAACCCGCTATTTTTATGATAATCCGCGCAGCGAATATCCCTGCGCTACGGAAGATGCCAGCGGCAGCCGCAAACAGATGCTGTGGAGCCGCTACGGGCAGTTGCTCACCTTCATCGACTGCTCCGGCTATGAAACCCGTTACGAATATGACCTTTTCGGTCAGCTAACGGCAGTACACCATGAGGAAGATCTCAGCGTTTACCGGATTTATGATAACCGGGGGCGTTTAACCGCTGTAAAAGATGCGCAGAGCCGTGAAACACGCTATGAATACAACGTAGCGGGCGACCTGATGGCGGTGATAACCCCGGACGGTAGCCGCCGCGAAACCACCTTCGATGGCAGAGGTAACATCCTCAGCACCACGCAGGACGGCCTGATACGCCGGATGGAATATGACGCCGCAGGTCGCGTGACACAACTGACCAACGAGAACGGTAGCCACACGACGTTCACTTACGATGTGCTGGACAGGCTGACACAGGAAACCGGCTTTGACGGCAGAACGCAGCGTTACCGCTATGCCGCCACCGGGCAGCTTGTCCGCAGCGAAGATGAACGTCTGGTCACGCTCTGGCATTACGACGAATCAGACCGTCTGACACACCGCACGGTTAACGATGAACCCGCAGGGCAGTGGCGTTACAACGAGCGCGGTTGGCTGACAGAAATCAGCCATCTCAGTGATGACCACCGTGTCGCCGTTCACTATTGCCATGACAAACAGGGCCGCCTTATCAGCGAGCGCCAGACGGTGCATTCCCCGGAAACGGAGGAACTGCTCTGGCAGCATGAAACCCGGCATGATTACAGCGACAAGGGATTGCTGTATCGCGTCACGCCGGATGCGCTTCCCCCGGTGGAGTGGCTGACTTACGGCAGCGGGTATCTGGCGGGTATGAAACTCGGCGACACGCCGCTGATGGATTTCACCCGCGACCGCCTGCACCGAGAAACGCAGCGCAGCTTTGGCAATTACGAACTGACCACGGCCTACACCCCCGGCGGTCAGCTACAGAGCCATCACCTTAACAAACCGCAGCTTAACCGCGACTACCTCTGGAATACCGGCGGGCAACTGGTCCGTATCAGCGGGCAGAACGAACAGCGTGATTACCAGTATGGCGAAGCCGGGCGGTTGTTCAGTACGCATATCAAATCCGCACACCACGACCTGGAACAATGGTCCTTTACCGACCCGGCAGGTAACAGGATAGCAGCGAGGGACAAATACCCGATGCTGCCGGGCATCTGGCCGGATAACCGTATCGGCCAGGATGTGGATAATTTTTACCATTACGACGACTACGGCAGACTGGTGGAAAAAGACGAACGCCACGCCCGTCCGCAGGGCAGTCTGTCCCACCTTTATGGCTATGATAACCAGCATCGGCTGGCGCACTACCGCCAGATGCAGCAGGGCAATGTGCTGGCAGAAAGTCGCTATATTTACGATCCGCTGGGGCGTCGTATCGGTAAGCGGGTATGGAAGAGCCAGACTGAACGAGACTCCAGCGGAGATGCGTATCTCTGGATGAACCCCACACCGGAGGCCACCTGGTATGGCTGGGATGGCGACAGGCTGACCACCACCCAGACGGACGCCACCCGTATTCAGACGGTGTATCTGCCGGGGAGCTTTACGCCATTGCTGTGTGTGGAAACCCCGGTGGCGGAACTGGCGAAAGCGGTACGCCGCACGCTGGCGGAGAAACTCCAGCAGGATGCAGGAATGGTGTTTGTGCCGGAACTGGTGGCGCTGCTGGATAATCTGGAGCGGGAGCTAAACGCCGGTCAGATTAGTGAGCAAAGTCAGCAGTGGCTGGCACAGTGTGGTCTGACGCCGGAGCAGATGAAAAACCAGATGGAGCCGGAGTACACGCCGGTAAGGAAAATCCACCTGTACCACTGCGACCACCGGGGGTTGCCGCTGGCGTTAATTGATGTTCGTGGCGGGATCGCATGGAGCGCAGAGTTTGATGAATGGGGGAATATGCTGCGGGAGGATAATCCCGATAATCTGCAACAGCTTATC
>NZ_JBLFJW010000030.1:0-67355 GCF_047713085.1 Pantoea sp. sgz302252 | reverse complement strand
CCGCGAGTTCCTCAGCTGGCTGACGCGCTTTGGCGACTGTCATGTCTGCATGGAAGCGACGGGCTGCTACAGCACTGAACTGGCCACCCTGCTGGCCGACAGCGGCTGCCACGTTAGCCTCGAAAACCCGGCGCGTATCCACGCGTTCGGTAATACTGAGCTGACCCGCAATAAAACCGACAAAAGTGACGCGGCGCTGATAGCCCGCTACTGCGCCCTGTATCAGCCCGCCCTCTGGTCTCCTGCTCCGCTGAGCGAGCGTCAGTTGACGGCTCTGGTACGGCACCTGCGTAATCTGGAAGAGATGCGTCAGATGGAAGTGAACCGCCGCGAAGCAGCAGATGATGTCATCGTCCCGTCCCTGAACGAGCATGTCGCGGTACTGGAAGACCTGATTGAAGAAACCCGGAATAAAATTAACCGACACATTGATGATAACCCGGACCTGAAGCGTGACCGGGAACTACTGAAGAGTATCCCCGGGGTAGGTGACATGCTGAGCGTAAGTCTGCTGGCGTTTGCAGGCAATCTGAGAAGGTTCAGCAACAGCAAGGCACTGGTGGCATACGCTGGTCTGAATCCACGTCGCTGTGAGTCAGGGATGTGGAAAGGAAAAAGCAGACTGTCGAAAGTGGGTAATGCAGAGTTGCGCAGCGCACTGTATATGCCAGCGGTTGTGGCAGGAAGGTACAATGAGGTGGTGAAAAACCTGATGGAAAGGCTGTCAGCGAGAGGGAAGACAGGAAAAGAACGGGTATGTGCAGGGATGAGAAAACTGCTGCAGCTGGCCTATGGCGTGGTGAAATCCGGACGCGAATTTAATGCTGAGATACCACTTGCCGGATGACCGGCAAGACGGTATCTCTCCCCAAAGGGGCGAGGGAGAAAGGCAAAACAATGCAGGTGCCCGATAGGGCGAGGGAGAAAGACAAAGCAGCGCCGGTCCCCGAAAGGGAGAGGGAGGCCGCGATTAGCCCCTGGTGATAGCAGCAAACACCTCAGCGACAGCCACCGCTCCCGGGTCGGTTACGCCTTCCAGGTTCTCTTTGTTGACGTAAGATGAGCGGCCCGCGCCGGCTTTTTGCATTTTTGCTGTGCTGTCTGCGCCCTCTTTCGCGGCCTTCGCTGCTGCGGGCAAATCTTTGTCGCGCAGCGCTTCCAGCGCCGGTTGCAGGGCATCTATCAACGTTCTGTCGCCTATATCTGCGCCGCCGTATTGTTTCATCTGCTGCAAGCCGTTTAACAAGGCTTCTGCCAGCTTTTTGCCCTCATGAACGGCCTGACCTGCTGCGGTGAAGAATATCGACATCAGCACGCCGCTGGAGCCGCCCATGACGGTCGCCAGCCTTTCACCTGTCAGTTGCAGCAGTTGCGCGGTGTCGTTGAGCGGCAGTTTGCCTGCTTTCAGTAGCTGTTCGATGTCGCGCGCGCCTTCGGCGAATGTCGAGCCGGTATCGCCATCGCCCACTTTGGCATCCAGCGCATTCAGGCGGTTTTCCAGTTCAATTAGGGTGTGCGTCGCCGCTGCGACCAGCGCTTTCACCTGCTCGTTGTCAGATGGCGTGAAATCGACGCTGTCGTGGATCTTGCTGTGTTTAATGGTCTTTAAGGGCGCAAAGCCGACGGGTTTCTGCCAGCCGATAGTCTCGACATCAGCCTGCAACGCCTTCTCAAACGCAGGCGTGAGCTTCAGCAGCGAGAGTGAGAAACCTTTCATATCCAGCGAACTCACCAGCGCCGCCGGGCCAATCAGCCAGCGAATGTTGTTCTTCAGCGCGGAATGCGCGAGCTCTTTGGTGAGCAGTGCCATTTCCAGGGCCGATACGCCGCCAAGGTTATTGATGAGCACGGCGACATCCGCGTTGCCCACTTTCTCCTGCAGGGGCTTCACCAGCGTGTCGATGAGGGTTTTACTGTTGTGGCTGTCGACGGTCGATGCGCCCGGTTCGCCGTGAATCCCCAACCCCAGCTCGACGTGCCCAGGTTTGATACGCCCTTCTTCATCATCACTGCCCGGCAGGTTGCAGCTCTCCATCGCCACGCCGAGGCTGAACACGCTGTCGCACGCCTGCTGCGCAACGTTACGGACTTCGCTTAGCGTTTTGCCCTGTTCGGCCGCGTAGCCCGCAATCTTGTGCACCAGCGCCGTGCCTGCGATGCCGCGCGGCTGTTTGTTGTCCGGCAGCGCGATATCGTCTGCCACAATCACCATCTCGACTTTCAGGCCGTAGCGTTTGGCTTTCTCCGCCGCGAGGCCGAAGTTCAGGCGGTCGCCGGTGTAATTTTTGACGATCAGCAGGCAGCCGCGATCGCCCGTCACCGCCACGATGGCGTTCAGCACCGCGTCCACGCTTGGCGAGGCGAACAGGTCACCGCACACCGCCGCGGTGAGCATCCCTTTGCCGACAAAGCCCGCGTGCGCAGGTTCGTGGCCGGAACCGCCGCCGGAAATAACGGCCACCCGGCTTTTATCCCAATCGCCACGGGCAATCACCCGAATCGCCGGGTCGATATCTAAGCGCACCAGGTTGCCGTGCGGCGCGGAGACGACGATGCCTTCTATGGCATCATTGACCAGCTGCTTGCGGTCATTGAAAAAGAATCTGGACATTTCCTTCCACCCATTTGAAATACGTATGGCAAAGCATAGTCGTCGCTGCGTATTACGCCGCAAAGTCCAGACTTTGCTGAGCATAAAAGTCAGTCACTTTGGCCTATACTCGACGCAGAAGAAACGGAGGAAATACCATGAGTTCACCCCTGCTGATTGCCCGCACGACGGACAAGGAACTGTTTTTACTGCCCGGTATGGCGAACCGCCACGGGCTTATCACTGGCGCAACGGGGACAGGTAAAACTGTCACCCTACAAAAAATGGCAGAGTCATTTTCTGAGAGTGGCGTGCCGGTGTTTATGGCTGACGTCAAAGGCGATCTCACGGGCGTCGCGAAGGAAGGCCAGGCGTCAGAGAAGCTCATGGAGCGCCTGAAAAAGATTGGCGTGAATGACTGGGAAGCGCACAGCAACCCGGTGGTGGTGTGGGACATTTTCGGTGAGAAAGGCCACCCGGTGCGCGCAACAGTGTCCGACCTTGGGCCTCTGCTGTTGTCGCGTCTGCTGAACCTGAACGAGGTTCAGTCCGGCGTGTTGAATATCATCTTCCGCATTGCCGACGATCAGGGCCTGCTGCTGCTCGATTTCAAAGATTTGCGTGCCATTACCCAATACATCGGCGATAACGCCAAATCCTTCCAGAATCAGTACGGCAATATCAGCAGTGCGTCTGTGGGCGCTATTCAACGTGGTTTGCTGAGGCTGGAACAGCAAGGCGCGGAGCACTTCTTCGGCGAGCCGATGCTGGATATCAAAGACTGGATGCGAACCGACAGCAACGGCAAAGGCATCATCAATATCCTGAGCGCAGAGAAGCTCTATCAGATGCCGAAACTGTATGCCGCCAGTCTTTTGTGGATGCTTTCTGAGCTGTATGAACAGTTGCCTGAAGCGGGCGATTTGGAAAAGCCGAAGCTGGTGTTCTTCTTCGATGAAGCCCATCTGCTGTTCAGCGACGCGCCGCAGGTGCTGCTGGATAAAATCGAGCAGGTCATTCGTTTGATACGCTCGAAAGCCGTTGGCGTTTATTTTGTGTCCCAGAACCCGTCTGATATTCCGGACAACGTCCTTGGGCAGTTGGGCAACCGCGTGCAGCATGCCCTGCGAGCCTTTACGCCGAAAGATCAGAAAGCAGTAAAAACCGCAGCGCAAACCATGCGAGCGAATCCGGCGTTTGATACCGAGAAAGCCATTCAGGAACTGGGCACCGGCGAAGCGCTGATCTCGTTCCTGGATGAGAAAGGCAGCCCGTCCGTGGTCGAACGCGCCATGGTGATCGCGCCGTGTTCACGCATGGGGCCCGTCACCGACGATGAACGCAATGGGCTCATCAATAACTCCCCGCTATACGGGAAGTATGAGGATGCGGTCGATCGCGAATCTGCTTTCGAGAAGCTGCAAAAAGGCGTTCAGGCGACTACGGAAGAGCAAAATGCACCGCCAGCGAAAGGGGCAACCGCAGAAGTTGACGACGGCATTCTTGGTGGCCTGAAAGACATTCTGTTTGGTACCACAGGCCCACGAGGCGGGAAAAAAGACGGACTGGTTCAGGCCGCAGCAAAAACCGCGACAAGGCAGATTACCAACCAGATTGTACGCGGGATGCTTGGGAGTTTGCTTGGGGGAAGACGGCGGTAATTTTGTGCAAGGTCGGGGAATTGAATCGGCTTTGAAATTTCCCCCTCTCCCCTACCCTCTCCCCAAGGGAGAGGGAGTAAAGGGCAGTCCCTTCCCTCTTAAGGTAAGAGTGTAAAAAACCGCACCGGACAAGTCCCCTCTCTCTGAGGGAGTAAAGGACAGCCCCTTCCCTCTTAAGGTGAGAGTGTAAAAACCACGCCGAACAAGTCCCCTCTCTCTGAGGGAGTAAAGGACAGCCCCTTCCCTCTTAAGGTGAGAGTGTAAAAACCACGCCGAACAAGTCCCCTCTCTCTGAGGGAGTAAAGGACAGTCCCTTCCCTCTTAAGGTGAGAGTGTAAAAACCGCGCCGGACAAGTCCCCTCTCCCTGAGGGAGAGGGTTAGGGAGAGGGGGAACAGCAAAACCGAGGGTAAAGATTAAGCCTTACGCGTCATCAACCAGAGGCTTATCAGGAAGAAGCTGCCGCTTGGCAGCAGCGCGCCAATCACCGGCGGGATGCCGTAGACCAACGTCAGCGGGCCGAAGATTTGGTCGAGGACGTAGAACACAAAGCCGAAGCTTATCCCCGTCACCACTCTCACCCCCATCGGTACGCTACGCAGCGGCCCGAAGATAAACGACAGCGCCATCAGCATCATCACCGCCACCGACAACGGCTGGAACACTTTGCTCCACATGTTGAGCTGGTAGCGCCCTGCATCTTGTCCGCTCGATTTCAGGTACTTCACGTAGTTGTGCAGACCGCTTATTGACAGCGCATCTGGGTCCAGCGCTACAACACCGAGTTTGTCTGGCGTGAGGTTGGTTTTCCAGGTGCCGCTCACGGTTTGCGAGCCGGTGACTTGCTTCGGATCGGCCAGGTTGGATTCATCCACCTGTGACAAACGCCAGCTTTTGCTGTCTTTGTCGAATTTCGCTGAAGCCGCGTAACGCACCGACTGCAAACGACGGCTGTCGTTGAAGCTGTAGATGCTGATCCCGCCCAGCTCATCGTCGCCTTTGATGCGCTCGATGTAGATGTAGTTGTTGCCGTCCTTCGCCCACATCCCCTGTTGGGTTGAGAGCAGCGAGCCGCCGTACATCGCCTGCGCACGCAGGTTACGCGCCATTTGCTCGCCCTGCGGTGCGACCCATTCGCCAATCGCCATGGTCAGCAAGACCAGCGGGATGGCCGTTTTCATCACCGACAAGGCCACCTGCATGCGTGTGAAGCCGGAAGCCTGCATGACCACCAGTTCGCTGCGCTGCGCCAGCATGCCCAGGCCCAATAACGCGCCCAGAAGCGCCGCCATCGGGAAGAAAATCTGCACGTCTTTTGGCACGCTGAGCAGGGTATACATGCCCGCGCCCAGCGCGTCATAGGTGCCCTGCCCGGCTTTTTTCAACTGGTCGACAAATTTGATGATGCCCGAGAGCGACACCAGCATGAACAGCGTCATCATGATGGTGGTGAAAATGGTTTTACCGATATAGCGGTCAAGTACGCCAAATGCTTGCATTATACCGCTCCTTTCCCGCTAAACCGCGCACGGACGCGGCGCATCGGCACTGTATCCCACAGGTTCAGCGCCACGGCGATGCCGAAATACATTAAGTTCACGCCCCACATCCACAGCGTTGGGTCAATTTTGCCTTTGCCGCCGTTGGATTTCAGCGACGTTTGCACCAGGAAGAACACCAGATACAGCAACATGGCAGGCAGCATCGATAACACACGGCCCTGACGCGGGTTCACCACGCTCAGCGGCACAACCATCAGCGCCATGATAAAGACTGTCGCAACCAGCGTGATACGCCAGTGCAGCTCTGCCCGTGCCTGTGACGTATCGGTATTCCACAGGGCGCTCATGCCCATCTGATCGGTATCGTTCGGATCAAGCGCAACGGCCTGATGCCCAATAATCGCCTGGTAATCTTTGAAATCGGTGATACGGAAGTCACGCAGCATCGCGGTGCCTTCAAAGCGAGTGCCCTGGTTCAGGTTCACAACCTGCGAGCCATCTTTGCTTTGTGACAGCTGTCCGGAATCCGCCACCACGACGGAAGGACGTGCGTTGCCTTTGGTGCGAATCTGCGCGAGAAAAACATCGTGGAATTTTTTACCGTCGACGCTTTCAATGAACAGAACGGCGTTGCCATCGGTCGCTTGCTGGAACTGGCCTTGTGCCAGCGCCGCCATGCCCGGGTTCGCTTTCGCTTCTGCCAGCACTTCGTTCTGATGTCTGGAGGACCACGGCCCGGCCCACATCACGTTGACCGCCGCAACCATCGCGGTGAACAGCGCGAGGATCATCGCGGCTTTCACCAGCACGGCTTTACTCAGGCCGCAGGCATGCATCACCGTGATTTCACTTTCGGTGTAGAGTTTGCCCAGCGTCATCAACAGGCCAAGGAACAGGCTCAGGGGCAGGATCAGTTGCGCCATTTCTGGCACCCCAAGCCCTAACAGGGAGAGCACGAGATTGGTCGGGATTTCACCCTCTACCGCTGCGCCGAGGATCCTGACCAGTTTCTGGCAGAAAAAGATCAGTAGCAGGATGAAGAGGATAGCCAGCTGGCTTTTCAGCGTCTCCCGCACCAGATATCTTATGATTATCACTATAAATACGCCCGTTAAAACCTGTGATATTGCTGGAAAATTGCTTGTTTCATGGCTTAAACGTCATTTATTCTCTTGAGTCGTCGAAAACATCGCTAAGATTATATGACTCAGCGGCTTTACGTTTCAGACCCGGTTCTGACGAGCCAACATCGCGATATCGTTAAGATTAACACGAAGTCACCGCAACAGCGGACATGAGTTACGAAAGCTTGCAATTCTATCCGTAGCCACCGCCGTTGTCTTTAAGATTCAGGAGCGTAGTGCATGGAGTTCAGTGTAAAAAGCGGTAGCCCGGAGAAACAACGGAGTGCCTGCATCGTTGTTGGCGTCTTTGAACCACGCCGTCTCTCCCCGATCGCCGAACAACTCGATAAGATCAGCGACGGTTATATCAGCGCCCTGCTGCGCCGTGGCGAGCTTGAAGGCAAACCTGGCCAGACTCTGCTGCTGCACCACGTGCCGAACGTGCTCTCTGAGCGCATTCTGCTGATTGGGTGTGGCAAAGAGCGCGAGCTGGATGAACGTCAGTATAAGCAAGTTATCCAGAAAACGATCAATACGCTCAATGATACCGGTTCGATGGAAGCGGTGTGCTTCCTGACTGAACTGCATGTCAAAGGCCGCAACAACTACTGGAAAGTACGCCAGGCGGTTGAGACCGCGAAAGAGACGCTGTACAGCTTCGACCAGTTGAAAACCAACAAAACCGAGCCGCGCCGCCCTCTGCGTAAAATGGTCTTTAACGTGCCGACCCGTCGTGAACTCACCAGCGGTGAACGCGCAATCCAGCACGGTCTGGCGATTGCTGCCGGTATCAAGGCAGCGAAAGATCTTGGCAATATGCCGCCAAACATCTGTAACGCCGGGTACCTGGCTTCGCAGGCGCGTCAGCTTGCCGACTCCTACAGCAAAAACGTCGTCACCCGCGTGATTGGCGAGCAGCAGATGAAAGAGCTGGGCATGCATTCGTATCTGGCCGTCGGCAACGGCTCGCAGAACGAGTCCCTGATGTCGGTCATTGAATACAAAGGCAATCCGGCGGAAGATGCCCGTCCTATCGTGCTGGTCGGTAAAGGCCTGACGTTCGATTCCGGCGGCATCTCCATCAAACCAGCCGAAGGCATGGACGAAATGAAGTACGACATGTGTGGCGCGGCGGCAGTCTACGGCGTGATGCGCATGGTGGCGGAGCTGCAACTGCCCCTGAACGTCATCGGCGTGCTGGCGGGCTGTGAAAACATGCCTGGAGGACGTGCGTATCGCCCAGGAGACGTGCTGACCACCATGTCCGGTCAAACCGTTGAAGTGCTGAACACCGATGCCGAAGGCCGTCTGGTGCTGTGCGATGTGCTGACCTACGTTGAGCGTTTTGAACCGGAAGCGGTGATCGACGTGGCAACGCTGACTGGCGCTTGTGTTATCGCGCTGGGCCATCACATTACCGGCCTGATGTCGAACCACAACCCACTGGCGCATGAGCTGATTGGCGCGTCTGAACAAGCCGGTGACCGCGCATGGCGCTTGCCGCTGGGCGATGAGTATCAGGAACAGCTGGAAACCAACTTCGCGGATATGGCGAACATCGGTGGCCGTCCTGGCGGGGCAATTACCGCAGGCTGCTTCCTGTCGCGCTTCACCCGCAAGTACAACTGGGCACACCTCGACATCGCGGGCACCGCATGGCGTTCTGGTAAAGCCAAAGGCGCGACCGGTCGTCCTGTTGCCCTGTTGTCTCAGTTCTTGCTGAACCGCGCTGGTTTTTCCGGTGAAGAGTAACGGCGAAGAGTAACGGCTAGCCATTGCCCGGCGGCGCTTCGCTTGCCGGGCCTACAAGGCTTACGTAGGCCGGGTAAGCGGTAGCGCCACCCGGCTTTGCGTTTAAAATAACCTAAAGAAACCCCATATTATGAAGAATGCGACGTTCTACCTGCTCGATAACGACAACACCGCCGACGGCCTGAGCGCTGTTGAACAACTGGTGTGTGAGCTGGCGGCAGACAGGTGGCGAGCGGGGAAACGCATTCTGATCGCCTGTGAAGACGAGAAGCAGGCCATTCGCCTCGATGAGGCGCTGTGGTCGCGCCCTGCGGAGAGCTTTGTGCCGCATAATCTGTCGGGCGAAGGCCCACGCGGCGGTGCGCCGGTAGAAATTGCCTGGCCGCAAAAGCGCAACAGCAGTCCGCGAGATTTGCTCATCAGCCTGCGCGTTGGCTTTGCAGATTTTGCCACCGCTTTCACAGAAGTGATAGACTTCGTGCCTCACGAAGATTCCTTAAAACAACTGGCGCGCGACCGCTACAAAGCGTACCGCATGGCCGGTTTTAACCTGAATACGGCAACCTGGAAATAATGGAAAAGACATACAACCCACAAGATATCGAACAGCCGCTTTACGAGCACTGGGAAAAGCAGGGCTATTTCAAACCGAATGGTGATGAAAGCCAGGAAAGCTTCTGCATCATGATCCCGCCGCCGAACGTCACCGGCAGTTTGCATATGGGTCATGCCTTCCAGCAAACCATCATGGACACCATGATTCGCTACCAGCGTATGCAGGGCAAAAACACCCTGTGGCAGGCTGGTACCGACCACGCGGGTATCGCAACCCAAATGGTGGTGGAGCGTAAGATTGCCGCTGAAGAAGGGAAAACCCGCCACGACTACGGTCGCGATGCCTTCATCGACAAAATCTGGCAGTGGAAAGCAGAATCCGGCGGCACCATTACCCGTCAGATGCGCCGTCTCGGTAACTCCGTGGACTGGGAGCGCGAGCGTTTCACTATGGACGAAGGCCTTTCCAATGCCGTGAAAGAAGTCTTCGTTCGCCTGTACAAAGAAGATTTAATCTATCGTGGTAAGCGTCTGGTCAACTGGGACCCGAAACTGCGTACCGCGATTTCTGACCTGGAAGTGGAAAACCGCGAGTCTAAAGGCTCGATGTGGCACATCCGCTATCCGCTGGCCGATGGCGCGAAAACCGCTGATGGCAAAGATTACCTGGTTGTCGCCACCACCCGTCCGGAAACCCTGCTGGGCGATACCGGCGTGGCCGTTAACCCGGAAGATCCGCGTTACAAAGATCTGATTGGCAAATTCCTCGTACTGCCGCTGGTGAACCGCCGTATTCCTGTCGTGGGCGACGAACACGCCGACATGGAAAAAGGCACCGGCTGCGTGAAGATCACCCCGGCGCACGACTTTAACGACTACGAAGTCGGGAAACGTCACGCCCTGCCGATGATCAACATCCTGACCTTCGACGGTGATATCCGCGAAAGCGCACAGGTGTTCGACACCAAAGGCGAAGAGTCTGACGTTTATCCGTCTGACATCCCGGCTGAATTCCAGAAGCTGGAGCGCTTTGCTGCCCGTAAAGCGGTTGTTGCGGCGATTGACGCCCTCGGCCTGCTCGAAGAAATCAAACCTCACGATCTGACCGTGCCGTACGGCGACCGTGGCGGCGTGGTTATCGAGCCAATGCTGACCGACCAGTGGTACGTGCGTGCCGACGTGCTGGCAAAACCAGCCGTTGAAGCGGTTGAGAATGGCGACATTCAGTTCGTGCCGAAGCAGTACGAAAACATGTATTTCTCCTGGATGCGTGACATTCAGGACTGGTGCATCTCTCGCCAGCTGTGGTGGGGCCACCGTATTCCGGCGTGGTACGACAACGAAGGCAACGTCTACGTGGGCCGCACCGAAGACGAAGTGCGTCAGGAAAACAACCTGAGCGCCGACGTTGCGCTGCGTCAGGACGAAGACGTGCTCGACACCTGGTTCTCCTCCGCGCTGTGGACGTTCTCCACCCTCGGCTGGCCGGAAAACACCGACGCGCTGCGTCAGTTCCACCCAACCAGCGTGATGGTCTCCGGCTTCGACATCATCTTCTTCTGGATTGCCCGCATGATCATGATGACCATGCACTTCATCAAAGATGAAAACGGCAAGCCGCAGGTGCCGTTCCACACCGTCTATATGACTGGCCTGATTCGTGACGACGAAGGCCAGAAGATGTCCAAGTCCAAGGGTAACGTGATTGACCCGCTGGACATGGTCGACGGGATTTCTCTGGCAGACCTGCTGGAAAAACGCACCGGCAATATGATGCAGCCGCAGCTGGCCGAGAAAATCGCCAGGCGCACCGAGAAACAGTTCCCGAACGGCATTGAGCCGCACGGCACCGACGCCCTGCGCTTCACTCTGGCGGCACTGGCTTCTACCGGTCGCGACATCAACTGGGACATGAAGCGCCTGGAAGGCTACCGCAACTTCTGTAACAAGCTGTGGAACGCCAGCCGCTTTGTGCTGATGAACACCGAAGACCAGGATTGTGGCTTCAACGGTGGCGAGAAAGTGCTGTCGCTGGCGGACCGTTGGATCCTTGCTGAATTCAACCACACCGTGAAAGCGTACCGCGAAGCGCTGGATAACTTCCGCTTCGATATCGCGGCAGGCATCCTGTATGAGTTCACCTGGAACCAATTCTGTGACTGGTATCTGGAGCTGACCAAGCCAGTCATGACCGGCGGTTCAGAAGCAGAGCTGCGCGGCACTCGCCATACTCTGGTGACCGTGCTGGAAGGTCTGCTGCGCCTGGCGCACCCGATCATTCCGTTCATCACCGAAACCATCTGGCAGCGAGTGAAAACCATCGTCGGTAACGATGCGGACACCATCATGCTGCAGCCGTTCCCGGCGTACGATGCGGCACAGGTTGATGAAGCGGCACTGGCGGACACCGAATGGCTGAAGCAGGCGATCATCGCCGTACGTAACATCCGTGCGGAAATGAACATCGCGCCGGGCAAACCGCTCGAACTGCTGCTGCGTGGTTGCAGCGCGGACGCTCAGCGTCGCGTGACCGATAACCAAAGCTTCCTGCAGTCAATGGCGCGCCTGGAAAGCATCACCGTGCTGCCAGCCGATGATAAAGGTCCGGTTTCCGTGACCAAAATCATCGACGGTGCAGAGCTGCTGATCCCGATGGCAGGCCTCATCAACAAAGAAGATGAGCTGGCGCGTCTGGCGAAAGAAGTGGCGAAGATCGACGGTGAAATCGGCCGCATCGAAAGCAAACTGTCGAACGAAGGCTTTGTCGCACGCGCACCAGAAGCGGTGATCGCTAAAGAGCGTGAGAAGCTGGATGGTTATGCGGAAGCGAAAGCGAAGCTGATTGAACAGCAGGCTGTGATCGCCGCGCTGTAATCGCCCTGAAAGTGAAAAAGCCGGAGAATGCTCCGGCTTTTTTTACGCCTAAATAAACGGCATAGCGGGAACAACGCCTCGCGACACCACCGCTAACAACCCAGTGTCGTTCTTCTCATCCGAATCGACTAATTCCACCGCATCGAGGTCGCCCTCTACTGAGGTGTGGTTGGCCAGGTAGCGAATAAAGCGAATCTTCGCCCACGGGTAGGCCAGACCCAGCGTTACCATTGAAACTAACGCCATCACCACGATTTGCAGCAACATGTCGATAAAAGTAATGGACGAACGAAAGCGCAGCGTATTCGCCAGCGTCAGGCCATTAATAAAAATATTACGTAATGCCGTCATGACAAACGTTGCAGCCAAAATAACGCCGACGAAATAAAGCAGATAGCTCATTGTGATTTCTGTCAGATATTGCGCGACCACGGCCTGCTGAGATTGCGCATCCATTCCGCCCAAAGCCATTGCGAAGGCGAATTGCTCGTAGAGTGGCGCAATGAGTTTGCCAATGACCACAATAAAAGGCAGCAAAATAAGCATCGACAGTACGCCCACTTTCATACAGCGTTTGAGGGAAACGGTAATATCAAAAGATTGGGTACCAAAGCGTGCATTTTTGCCCAACAATTGCATCCATTTTCCGTAGCAAATACCATTAATTACCCCAATCAGCAGCAGACCAGCCACCACCACCAGCACCATGTGGGCAATCAACGTCGTTAAATCGGATGGCTGGCCCAGGATAACATTGAACAGGTAGAGGAAAATGACGCTTGCCACCACCAACGCAGCCGGCAGGCCCAGCATCACCCACATGGCCTGCCCGGTACGACAGTGAAAACCGAAGCGGACATTATTCAGAGAGGTCATCATTGCCTGATAGCGCAACCCCTTTACCACCATCAGTGGCGACAACACGATTAACACTATTATCGGAAAAGAAGAAAAAAGCGGATTGATAGACGAGCAGATAATCGTGGCCAATGTAAAGAAAAGCATCAGTAAAAAAAAGCTCAGAAACAATGCGCCACCGGTTGCGCTGTAGCGAAAGCGCACGCCGTTCAGTTCCATATTTTCATAAATATAGCGGCGGCTTTTCACAAAAGCCCAGGGCATATAAATACCAAGCGTCACTATCGTCAGTAATAAATTCACCAGACAAATAATAAAAAACTGCCCGGTTTTTCCGTGAAAGACAAATTTATGCTGCGAAGATGTTGCAGCCTGCTCGATCCCAACCATAAAAATAAATCTCCATTTTATTAATTAATATAGAAGCAATGAATGCTTCAGAGCCGTTATTATAGGAATGCACAGTATGCGCAGCATTTAATCTGACAACAAGAGCCAGAACGCCCGGAAACGGAACTTGCACCGATCTAATGAGGGTGGTATTAAATAAAATCATGTTTAAAAGCTTCACATTGAGTAATTAAATGAATGCAACAGCCCTTCCCACGCTCAGCCTGCGAGCCCTGACCCCCCAGGACAACGCGGCCATTGCCAGCGTGATCCGCACCGTTTCAGCCGAATACGGCCTGACCGCCGACAAGGGCTACACGGTTGCCGATCCTAATCTGGACGAGCTGTATCAGCTTTATAGCCAGCCAGGGCATGCTTATTGGGTGATCGAACAGAATGGCAAGGTAGTGGGCGGTGGCGGCGTGGCCCCGTTGCAATGCAGCGAGACGGATATCTGCGAGCTGCAAAAGATGTATTTTCTGCCGTCAGCTCGCGGTAAAGGGATGGCGAAAAAGCTGGCGCTGATGGCGATGGACCACGCGCGTGAGCAGGGCTTTAAACGCTGCTATCTGGAAACCACTGCCTTTCTGAAAGAGGCGATTGCCCTATATGAGCATCTGGGCTTTGAGCATATCGACGGCCCATTAGGCTGCACTGGCCATGTGGATTGTGAAGTTCGGATGTTGAAGGTGCTCTGACCCTCACCCCGGCCCTCTCCCTAAAAGGGAGAGGGAGCAAATCGATCCCCTCGCCCCTTTGGGGAGAGGGTTAGGGTGAGGGGAAAAACGACACCGGAACTCCGCTATGAAAACGAAACTCCACATCCGGCGTGGAAATTAGCGCCGCCTCTACCTCACCAAAAAATCTTACTCGTGGCGTAATATCCTCATCAGACACCTGCTGTGCCAGCGCCAGATAATCCTGGTAGTGTCGCGCCTCTGAGCGCAACAACGACAGGTAAAACTTCTGTAGCTCTTCATCCAGATACGGGGCCAGCGCGGCAAAGCGCTCGCAGGAACGCGCTTCGATGTACGCCCCACAAATCAGCTTATCAATCAGCGTCAGCGGTTCGTGCGTTCGCACTTCCTTTAGCATGCCTTTGGCATAACGACTGGCAGTGATTTTGATATAAGGGATCTCACGAGCCAGCATGATTTCCCGCACCTGCCAGAAGTGATGCAACTCCTCTTTGATGAGCAACACCATACTGTCGATGAGCTGCCGCCCCCACGGGTCGTCGGTTTGCGGCATCACGCTTTTGCCAATCTGTTTTTGCAGGGCGATAAAATCGGGCTCTGGCCCGGCACGGAAGGCAAAGGCTTCGTAAGGCTGGAGCCACGCCAGAAGCTCATCTGCCCCGGCTTTATCGGCCACGTATTTACGCACCAGTAGCATCGCGGTTTGAGCGGCTTTGAGCTCACACACCAGGTGGTCAGTTAACAACAGAGGAAGGTGCTGGGGATCGCGGGCTTTGTCGATCCAGGCCTGAGGCGTTGGGCAGTGCAGAAACGTTAACACCTGGGCGAGTATTTGCGGGTAGTCCATGCTCAAAAACAGTCTCATGAAAGCGATGCGGCAGCGGACGCCACCGCATCGGTCAACACTTAGTGGCGAACGCCGTCATCGTCTTCGTCGATGTACTCTTCGTCGTCACCTTCGCCGTCTTCACCGTTAGGATCTTCGTAGTAGGTGCCCCAGCCGTCGTATTCAACGCCGAATTTTTCAGCCAGGTTCATCAGCTGTTCAACCTGCGCGTCGATGAGGTCTGCTTTCAGCGCACATTCACTGAGCGCGTCACAGCAAATCACCATTTCACCCTCTTCTACTTCCAGCTCTTCTGGCTCAGTCACTTCGTAACCCAGCTTGAAGACTTCTACGGCCAGCTTCTCAAGAGTGTCAAAATCGTCCGCCGAGAAATGATGCTCGATGGTATACAGCGCATCCGGATCGCTACCATCGTCCAGTAATTCTTCAATAATCAGACGCGTTTCTTCGCGCTGCTCTTCCAGGTGTTCCGGGTTTGCCATAGCTCGTTCCTCATGATGTGCGGCAGATACTTCTATTTTCACATACCGCGCCCATTGCCTCCACCTTTCCCGCAAAGATTTGTGAAACGGGGTTGCAAATGAATATTCATACATATAAATTGAATTTTAATTCAATAAGTGGCCTCAGCCATGAGAGGAAATGATGTCGACGTTTTATCAGAAGCATTTTTTGAAGTTACTGGATTTTACCCCTGCACAACTCACCCATCTGCTGTCTCTGGCCGCCCAGTTAAAAGCAGATAAAAAGCACGGCAAAGAAGTGCCAACACTGATCGGCAAAAACATCGCGCTCATCTTCGAAAAAGACTCGACCCGTACCCGTTGCTCTTTCGAAGTTGCCGCCTACGATCAGGGCGCTCGCGTGACCTACCTCGGCCCAAGCGGCAGCCAGATTGGCCACAAAGAATCCATTAAAGATACCGCGCGCGTTCTGGGCCGCATGTATGACGGCATTCAGTACCGTGGCTACGGCCAGGAGATCGTCGAAACGCTGGCGGAACACGCGGGCGTGCCAGTGTGGAACGGTCTGACTAACGAATTTCACCCAACGCAACTGCTGGCAGATTTGCTGACTATGCAAGAGCATTTACCGGGCAAAGCGTTTAACGAGATGACGCTGGTCTACGCCGGTGACGCACGCAACAACATGGGCAATTCGATGCTGGAAGCCGCCGCGCTGACAGGGCTGGATTTGCGCCTGGTCGCGCCACAGGCGTGCTGGCCGGAAGCGAGCCTGGTGGCTGAATGCAAAGCGCTGGCGCAGAAAAATGGCGGTGACATTACACTGACAGAAGACGTTGCCGCAGGCGTGAAAGGCGCCGATTTCATCTACACCGACGTGTGGGTTTCCATGGGCGAAGCCAAAGCAAAATGGGCCGAACGTATCGCCCTGCTGCGTGACTACCAGGTGAATAAAAACATGCTGACGCTGACGGGTAACCCACAGGTGAAGTTCCTGCATTGTCTGCCAGCCTTCCACGACGACCAGACCACGCTCGGCAAGCAAATGGCAGAAGAGTTCGGCCTGCATGGCGGGATGGAAGTGACAGACGAGGTCTTTGAATCTGAGGCAAGCATCGTGTTCGATCAGGCCGAAAACCGGATGCACACCATTAAAGCGGTGATGGTGGCGACGCTTTCGCAGTAATATTTTGCAATGGCACTCCCCCTCTCTCCCCGCCCCTCTCCCGAAAGGAGAGGGAGAAACCGGACAAGTTCCCTCTCCCCGCGGGAGAGGGGCAACCAATCACTCCACCAGCATTTTCACCACAGCCTTACGAACCTTCGCAGGCGTACCCACTGCGCAAAGAGGTTTATGCACTTCGCCCGGGTAGAACACCACAAAATCCCCTTCGCTCAGAATCACCGTTTTTTCCTGCACGCCTTCGGGCAAAAAGGCGATGTCTTTATCGGCCAGCCAGTCGGTATCGGGTTTTCCGGCGGGTTGGGTGCTGAAGGTCATGCCTTCCTGACCTTTAAGGACTATCTGGATATCCAGATACTTCGCATGATACTCCGCGCGGCGGTCAGCGAACGGCTCGGTGGTATCTTCGGAAATCAGATAAAACAGGCGGTTGCCATCGATATCGTGTTTCCCCAGCGGCGTGGCCTCGGTCACGTGCGCTTTGATGTGTTCAATGGCCTGACGCAGCGCCTGCGGCAGCCAGCTTTGCAGATGGTGGATGTTGCCAGTAATCATCAATGACCTCTCAATTAAAACGATGTTTTATTTTTTACGTTATACGCCATCAACCGATTGCCATACCACCCTTTTTCACAAACTTTTGCGTCAGCGCATGTTTATTGCCACCGCTGTTAAGAGCCTGTTAATCCGCAGCACGGATTATGCAGCCACCGTGCATAACCTTTTCTCAGCCTCCGCAGTCGGTGCTAATAACTGGCTGATTTTAGATGAGTTATCTAAAGTCCTGATCCTGTCTCACACTTTGCTTCCCACGCATCCTGCTGGGTGGATGCCATAATTATTTCTCTCTTTCCTGACTGCTGAAAATAAATAAAGAACGGCAGTGAATAGTTATGCGCAACCCCCATTAAATATCCTTAAAAATCAATTGAATATATGTTTCATCTAAAAATGCAATCGCTACATCGCCGCAACAATATGGAATAACGACGCGAATTACTGACTGGCTATTCATCTGGCAATGGCCACAATATTATTATTCCTCGACGTTAATCATATAAATTAAATATAAACTTCACCGTCGGATTACTCGTGATAGTCATCACATTCCTGTGCAGAAATAATCCTGATGATTATCCCTGACAAGTCATTCCCTTACGACTACGGGCGCCAGTTCGCAGCCCCTTTTATTCTGAAATAATACTCAAGGAATAATTATGGAAAAACATTATGTCGGTTCTGAAATAGGCCAGTTGCGCAGCGTCATGCTGCACCGACCTAATTTAAGCCTGAAAAGACTGACGCCTTCAAATTGCCAGGATCTGCTGTTTGATGACGTCCTGTCGGTCGAACGCGCCGGAGAAGAACACGACGTTTTCGCCAGCACCTTACGCCAGCAAGGGATTGAAGTCTTGCTGTTAACCAGCCTCCTCACCGAGACGCTGGATGTCACAGATGCCAAGGGCTGGCTGCTGGAAACCCAGGTTTCGGATTATCGCCTGGGGCCGCAGTTTGCCAGCGATGTCCGCACCTGGCTCGCGGACCTTTCCCACCGTGAACTGGCGCGACATTTAACCGGCGGCGTCACCTATGGCGAAATTCCGGCATCGATAAAAAATATGGTGGTCGATACCCACGACATCAATGATTTTATTATAAAGCCATTGCCAAACCATTTATTTACCCGAGATACCTCTTGCTGGATTTATAACGGCGTATCTATTAACCCGATGGCAAAATCAGCCCGCCAACGCGAAACAAATAATCTCCGCGCTATTTATCGCTGGCACCCAAAATTCGCCACTGGTGAATTTATTAAATATTTCGGTGATGAAAACATTAATTATGACCATGCCACCCTTGAAGGCGGCGACGTACTGGTGCTGGGTCGTGGCACGGTACTGATTGGTATGTCTGAACGTACCACGCCGCAAGGTGTGGAATTCCTGGCCACCTCACTGTTCCGCCATCACCAGGCAGAAAAGGTCATTGCGCTGGAGCTGCCGAAACACCGCTCCTGCATGCACCTCGATACCGTCATGACCCATATCGATATCGACATTTTCTCCGTTTACCCCGAGGTCGTGCGGCCTGACGCCCAGTGCTGGACCCTCACGCCGGACGGTCGCGGCGGCCTTAAACGCACAGAAGAGAGCAGCCTCCTGCACGCCATCGAAAAAGCCCTGGGGATCGATCAGGTCCGTCTGATCACAACCGGCGGTGACGCCTTTGAAGCCGAGCGCGAACAGTGGAACGACGCCAACAATGTGCTGACACTGCGCCCCGGCGTCGTGGTGGGCTACGAGCGCAACATCTGGACTAACGAGAAATATGACAAAGCCGGGATCACCGTACTGCCGATCCCGGGTGACGAACTGGGCCGGGGCCGCGGCGGCGCACGCTGCATGAGCTGCCCGCTGGAACGCGACGGAATATGAGGAGCAGCAGAATGACGAAACCCACTCTGGTTGTCGCCCTTGGCGGCAACGCCCTCCTGCAGCGCGGCCAGCCGCTGGAAGCAGAGCTTCAGCGCCACAACATCGGGCTGGCAGCGAAAGTTATCGCCGGGCTGACGGCGCAGTGGCGCGTGGTGTTGGTCCACGGCAACGGGCCGCAGGTCGGGTTGCTGGCCTTACAGAACAACGCTTACAAGCAGGTCGCCCCCTGGCCGCTCGATATCCTCGGGGCCGAAAGTCAGGGAATGATCGGCTACATGCTGCAGCAGGCTCTGAAAAACCAGCTGCCGCAGCGCGAAGTCAGCGTGCTGCTGACCCAGGTAGAAGTGGCCGCGGACGATCCGGCCTTGCGCAACCCCACCAAATACATCGGCCCGGTCTATGAGCAGGCGCAGGCCGAAAAGCTGAGCGACGAGAAAGGCTGGATTTTCAAAGCCGACGGCCAGTGGTTCCGTCGGGTGGTGCCCTCCCCGCAGCCGCAAAGCATCGTCGAGCGCGACGCCATTAGCGCGCTGATTGCCCGTGACCATCTGGTGATTTGCAACGGCGGTGGCGGTGTACCGGTAGTGGCGAAGGCCGATGGCTACCACGGTATCGAAGCGGTGATTGATAAAGATCTCTCCGCAGCCCTGCTGGCACAACAGCTGGAAGCGGATGCCCTGCTGATCCTGACCGATGCCGAAGCGGTATTTCTTGACTGGGGTAAACCCACCCAGCGCCCGCTGGCCGGGTCCACCCCCGAAGCGCTGCGTGAACTGCATTTCGACGCAGGCTCAATGGGGCCGAAAGTCGCCGCCTGCGCCAACTTTGTCAGCCGCTGCAACGGTATCGCCGGTATCGGCGCGCTGGCTGATGGCGCCGCCATCCTGGCCGGGGAAAAAGGCACGTTGATTCGCCAGTAACTTTGCCCCCTCACCCTACTGTTTAAAAAGGATCACTCATGACCATCACGCTGAAAAACCGTCATTTCCTGAAACTGCTCGACTACACCCCGGAAGAGATCCAGTTCCTTATCGATCTTGCCATTGAGTTGAAAGCCGCCAAACAAGCCGGATGCGAAGTGCCGAAGCTGGCAGGGAAAAATATCGCTCTGATCTTCGAAAAAACCTCCACCCGCACCCGCTGCGCCTTCGAGGTAGCAGCCTTTGACCAGGGCGCGCAGGTAACCTACCTCGGCCCAAGCGGCTCACAGATCGGGCATAAGGAGTCGATGAAAGACACCGCCCGCGTGCTGGGGCGAATGTACGACGGCATCGAGTATCGCGGCTTTGGTCAACAGATCGTTGAGGAACTGGGCCAGTATGCGGGCGTCCCGGTCTGGAACGGACTGACCAATGAGTTCCACCCAACGCAGATCCTGGCCGACCTGATGACCATGCTCGAACATGCGCCGGGCAAAATGCTGCCAGAGCTGAGCTTCGCCTATCTCGGGGATGCTCGTAACAACATGGGCAATTCGCTGATGGTCGGTGCTGCCAAAATGGGGATGGATATCCGTCTGGTCGCACCGAAATCATTCTGGCCGGAGGTGGCGCTGGTCGCCGAATGCCGCCAGATAGCCAGCCTCACCGGGGCGCGTATCACCCTGACGGAGGATGTCGACGAAGGCGTGTACGGCGTTGATTTCCTCTACACCGATGTCTGGGTATCGATGGGCGAACCGAAAGAGGCGTGGAGCGAGCGCGTCAGCCTGATGCTGCCGTATCAGGTCAATCAGCGCGTCATTGAAGCTACCGGAAACCCGGACGTCAGGTTCATGCACTGCCTGCCGGCTTTCCACAACGAGCACACCACCCTTGGGCGCGAAATCGAGATGGCTTACGGCCTGAAGGGGCTGGAGGTCAGCGAAGAGGTGTTCGAATCCCGTCACGCCATCGTCTTTGATGAAGCGGAAAACCGCATGCACACCATCAAAGCGGTGATGGTGGCCACTCTCGGCGACTAACTTCTCTGGGCGCGTCTCTTCCAGTACGCGCCTGCTCTCCAGGAGACAACACCATGAGCAAGTTTAAATTCCCCAGCGCGTACACCATTCTGTTTCTGCTGATAGCCCTGGTGGCCGCCGCCACCTGGATAATCCCCGCCGGACAGTATCAGATGGCGATGAACGAAACGCTCGGCAAAGAGGTGCCCGTCGCAGGCACCTATGCCCTGGTCGATGCGGCCCCTCAGGGGATCGCCGCCGTTCTGCTGGCCCCCATCGACGGTCTTTATAACCACCAGACCAACATGGCGGGTGCCATCGACGTGGCCCTGTTCGTGCTGATCATCGGCGGCTTTCTGGGGGTAGTGAATAAGACCGGCGCGATCGATGCCGGCATTGAGCGCGTGACGCTGCGGCTCAACGGCAAAGAAGAGTGGATGATCCCTATCCTGATGGCGTTGTTTGCCGCCGGGGGCACCATCTACGGCATGGCCGAAGAGTCGCTGCCGTTCTATACCTTGCTGGTGCCAGTGATGATGGCGGCGCGTTTTGACCCGCTGGTGGCAGCCGCCACCGTGTTGCTCGGCGCCGGGATCGGCACCCTCGGTTCAACCATCAACCCTTTCGCCACGGTGATCGCCGCCAACGCGGCCGGGATCCCCTTTACTCACGGTATGCTGCTGCGCGTGTTCCTGCTGGTCGCAGGCTATCTGATCTGCGCATTCTGGGTGATGCGCTACGCCCGCAAAGTGCGGCAGGATCCGGCGCTCTCCGTCGTTGCCGACAAATGGGATGAAAACAGGGCGTACTTTCTCGGCAACCGCAGCGACGCTCTGCTGGCATTTACCGCCACCCGCAAGTGGGTGCTACTGATCTTCACCCTTGCTTTTGCAGTGATGATTTATGGCGTGGCGGTGCTGGGATGGTGGATGGCGGAAATTTCCGCCATGTTTCTGGCCGCCGCCATTGTCGTCGGTGTCATCAGCCGCATGAGCGAAGAGGCCTTCACCAGCACCTTTATCGAGGGGGCTCGCGATCTGCTGGGCGTGGCGCTGATTATCGGCATCGCCCGCGGTATCGTGGTGGTAATGGATAACGGCATGATCACCCACACCATTCTGCACAGCGCCGAGGAGCTGGTTTCCGGCTTATCAACCACCGTATTTATCAATGTCACCTACTGGCTGGAGGTGCTGCTGTCATTCCTCGTCCCCTCCTCCTCAGGCCTCGCAGTGTTAACGATGCCGATCATGGCCCCGCTGGCCGATTTCGCGAACGTGCCGCGCGAGCTGGTGGTCACGGCCTATCAGTCGGCCTCAGGGATTGTCAACCTGGTGACCCCAACGTCGGCGGTCGTGATGGGCGGGCTGGCGATTGCCCGCGTGCCCTATGTGCGCTACCTGAAGTGGGTCGCGCCGCTACTGCTGGTGCTGACACTGCTGAATATGGCGGCTCTGAGTCTGGGCGCTCTGTAGCAAGTTCAGACGCTGCCGCTCGTTTCCGTCGGCAGCGTTTGATTGGCCTCACACTTTTCCTTCAACCCCATCGATGCTCCTGACGGCACGACAGAAAAAGAATTATTTTCGCCAGATTTTTGATCTTCCTAACAATGACAAGGAGCATTATGAAGGAATACAACAGTTACCAGGATAAAGAGCAGTTTCAGTTGGCGGTCTGCCTGCGTCTGATTAACGAACATAGCTATCTGTCACAGGAGGAGCTCCGCCTCGATCTTAAACGGCACGGATTTGCCACCATCAGTCAGTCCACCGTATCACGGCTGCTAAAGCTGCTCGGCGTCATAAAAATAAGAAATGCCAAAGGGCAAAAAATTTATTCGGTTAATCCTCAGCTACGCCCCGCCCCCAGCGCCGCCCGGTCAATAGCGGAGATGGTTGTTAGCGTGGAGCATAACAGCGAATTTATCCTTATCCACACTGCGGCAGGGTACGGTCGCGCGGTAGCAAGAATTCTGGATTATCACCAACTACCGGAGATCCTCGGGGTAGTTGCCGCCAGCAATATCGTCTGGGTCGCGCCACGCGATGTAAAACGCACCGCACTCATCCACAAGCAAATTCATTACCTACTGACTATGAATTCATCGCGGTTACCTGTCTGAAATGTGCACTTATCGCTTGATCCCTTCGTTTTGCTGCGTATAATGCCAGTCGTTTTGCCGGGAGGAAGCATGGTCAACTGCGTACGACATTCTGTCTTATCGCGTCTGAAAGCAGACGTTGGCCTGCCGTTTTTCTCCCGTGACATCATCGAATTCAGAAGCCCCTTTTATAAGGGGCTTTTTTTTTGCCCAGGCGTCAGGAGATAAACATGGCTAACCCGCTATATCAAAAACATATCATTTCCATCAACGATCTCAGCCGCGAAGACCTTGAACGGGTTCTGGCGACTGCCGCCAAACTGAAAGCCCATCCTCAACCCGAGCTGCTCAAGCACAAGGTCATCGCCAGCTGCTTCTTTGAAGCATCGACCCGCACCCGTCTGTCGTTTGAAACCTCGATGCACCGTCTGGGTGCCAGCGTGGTGGGCTTCTCCGACGGCGCGAATACCTCGCTGGGCAAAAAAGGCGAAACGCTGGCCGATACCATTTCGGTCATCAGCACCTACGTTGACGCCATCGTGATGCGCCATCCGCAGGAAGGTGCGGCGCGTCTGGCAACAGAGTTCTCTGGCGGTATTCCAGTCCTGAACGCAGGCGATGGTGCGAATCAGCACCCAACACAGACGCTGCTCGATCTCTTTACCATTCAGGAAACGCAGGGCTGCCTGGAAAACCTCAACATTGCGATGGTGGGCGACCTGAAATATGGCCGTACCGTTCACTCACTGACCCAGGCGCTGGCGAAATTTAACGGCAACCGCTTCTACTTTATCGCCCCGGATGCGCTGGCGATGCCGCAATACATTCTCGATATGCTAGATGAAAAAGGCATGGCCTGGAGCGTGCACGGCACCATCGAAGAGGTGATGGCCGAAGTGGACATTCTTTATATGACTCGCGTGCAGAAAGAGCGTCTGGACCCGTCTGAATACGCCAACGTAAAAGCCCAGTTCGTACTGCGAGCGGCGGACCTTGAAGGCGCACGTAGCAACATGAAGGTGCTGCATCCGCTGCCACGCATTGATGAGATCACCACCGATGTCGATAAAACGCCGCACGCCTGGTACTTCCAGCAGGCCGGTAACGGCATCTTCGCACGCCAGGCATTGCTGGCGTTGGTTCTGAACAGCGACCTGGCTCTGTAAGGGGAAATGACGATGACACACGATAATAAACTTCAGGTAGAAGCCATCAAACGCGGCACCGTAATCGACCATATCCCGGCGCAGATTGGCTTTAAATTGCTGACATTGTTCAAGCTGACCGAAACCGACCAGCGCATCACCATCGGCCTGAACTTGCCGTCTGGCGAAATGGGCCGCAAGGATCTGATTAAAATCGAGAACACGTTCCTGACCGACGAGCAGGTCAATCAGCTGTCTTTGTACGCGCCGCACGCCACGGTGAACCGTATCGACAATTACGAAGTGGTCGGCAAATCTCGCCCAAGCCTGCCGGAGCGTATTGAAAGCGTATTGGTGTGCCCAAACAGCAACTGCATCAGCCACGCGGAGCCGGTCTCGTCGAGCTTCAGGGTCAAAAAGCGCGCTGATGATATCGCCCTGAAATGCAAATACTGCGAGAAAGAGTTCTCACACACCGCGGTGCTGGCGAACTAATTGAGGTTGATGGTTGGTATCGGGTGCCCGGCTCCCTATAATGGCCGGGTTCCAACGAAACCTAATACGCAGTCAATAGGAGATATCATGAGCAACATTATCGCGACGGAAAAAGCACCAGCAGCCATCGGCCCCTACGTTCAGGGCGTTGATCTGGGCAGTATGATCATCACCTCCGGCCAGATCCCGGTGTGCCCGAAAACCGGTACCGTAGCGGAAGACGTTGCGGCACAAGCGCGTCAGTCTCTGGAAAACGTGCAGGCTATCGTTGAAGCCGCAGGCCTGAAAGTGGGTGACATCGTGAAAACCACCGTTTTCGTGAAAGATCTGAACGATTTCGCCACCATTAACGCCACCTACGAAGCGTTCTTCACCGAACACAACGCCACCTTCCCGGCACGTTCTTGTGTGGAAGTGGCTCGTCTGCCGAAAGATGTGAAAATTGAGATTGAAGCGATCGCGGTTCGTCGCTGATCGTCTTATTGCCCGGCGGCACTTCGTTTGCCGGGCCTACGAGTCGTGTAGGCCGGGTAAGCGCTAGCGCCTCCCGGCAACTAGTTTCACTCTATCCGCGTCGCCCGCAGCAAAGTCTCAATCGGGTAGACCGCCGCAATCACCACTTCATCTTGCGTTTTCGCGGCTTCATCAAGCTGCGTCTGAATCGACGCATACTCTTTGTCATCCAGCGTGCCCTGACGTGCCACCAGATCGGTTAAGCGCAGCCCAAGTGCCGACAGTTTATCGACCTGCAACGCCACCGGTTTGATTGCCGCCAGTTGATGATTGCCATCGGTCAGCACCAGCACGTCAGCGGTGTTGTTCTGCCAACGAGTGAAGACATGGCGCAGCGCGTCAGCACTTTCATTGTCTTCCGCATCGCTCACCAGATTATCCGCCCACTCATTGAGATGACGCACGGTGTTGCTTTCGGCTGGCAGCGCGTCCGCAAAGCGGTTCAGTGGCTCAAACTGGTGATAGTTTCCAGCCTGGAATTTCAGATGCTGACGGGTGTAATACTGTGCCGGTTCAATCGCCTGAGCCAGCACCTGCAATGGTAGCGTGTCGTTGCCGTTTGCCAGGCGCGTGAACTGCACCAACTGCTGAGTGTGCTGTTTGAGCCCGACCGAGACCGTCGACCAGCCGTCAATCGCCTGCAAACGCTGATACATGTTGTCGGTATCGTTAACATCTTTCGCCGACCACAGGCGTTCTGCCACCACAAATCCTCGTGGCCAGAGGCGAATATCCAGCACCGGTGCGACGATATTTTCCGCCCACAGCGCGGCTTCACCCCCCAGCAAATTTTTCTGCTGATCCGCATCTGGGATCACCGGCTGAATGCCTTTTGGCACATCCTCCAGTCGTGCGCCTGTAATCGGGTAACGCACGTTACCAATCAAGAAATAGCCGCTCAGGCGATCGTCGTGGATGCTGACCACCGGGCTGGTTTCGCCCATCCAGGTATCGACGGTGAACGTCACCTGATCCGGCGTCAGCCATTCAATGTCATCTACCGCGCGGCGAGATTTACCTTTGAAATCAATAAATCCACGCCACTCCTGATCGCCTTTCACCAGCGTGAAGGTACCTTCAACCGGGCTACCTTTCAGACGCGGCATGCTGAAACTCCAGCTCTGCGCGCTGTCGGCATCGCTGATGTTGTCCACGCCGTTAAGCCCTTGCGGCACAATCTCATTGCGATAGTGATAGGCCGCGCTCTGCGGCTGATCGAGATAAAAACCGGTGGAGAGAATGCCCTTGTAGCCATTTTTCGCCACATCGCCCAGCGCATCCTGCCCTTGCCAGGACTGGATCAGAATGCTTTTTGGCAGATCCGGATGGTAAATCTCATCCCAGCCCACCATCTGGCGGTGATGCTTTTCGAGGATAATCTCCAGCTTGCGGTTAAAATAAGCCTGCAAGGCGTGGCTGTCCGCCAGCTTGTTCTCTTGCATAAATTTCTGGATAGCCGGATTGTTTTTCCACTGCGTATCGTCAACTTCGTCCCCGCCAATATGCAGATAAGGGTCCGGGAAGATCGCCGCAAGTTCACCGACAATCGCATCAGCAAAGGTGTAGGTTGCGTCTTTAGTCGGATCGAGTACCGGCTTCAGCACGCCCCAGTGACGTTCCATTTCATACGGTCCCGGCGCGCTCATCAGTTCGGGATAGGCCACCGCAATCGCCGAGGCATGACCCGGCATATCGATTTCTGGCACCACGCGAACCCCACGCTCCGCCGCGTAGTGAACGACATCCTTCATTTGTGCAGGCGTATAGAACAGCCCGTCACTGGCGAGCTGTTGCAGTTTCGGGTAGCGCGTCAAGGCAAAGCGCCAGCCCTGATCGTCCGTCAAATGCCAGTGGAAGACGTTCAGCTTAGCCGCCGCCATCCCATCAATCTGGCGTTTGATATCTTCAATGGGCAGGAAATGACGCGCGGAATCCAGCAGCACACCGCGCCACGGGAAGCGCGGGGAGTCTTCAATGGTGACGTAAGGAATGGCGGTGTTATCTGGCCCGTTTTGAATGAGCTGAAGCAGGGTTTCGATCCCGTGTAGCGCGCCAAAACGGGTATTGGCCGTGAGCTTCACGCCGTTCTCATCCACCACCAGCTTGTAGCTTTCATCGCTGTCCGGACGCGGAAGGTCGGGCACTTTTTTGGCTATCACAATGTCGATAGTTGGCGCTTTCGCCGGGCCGCTTTGCGGCACCATCTCCCACCCTGTTTGCTTTGCAATTCGCCCACGCAGACGACTGACCGCATCGCCGAGATCGTCACCGCTCAAATTGATGGTGAGCTGGTTATTCAGCACCAGAGCGCCTTGCGCTGAAGGCCGCTCGACCTGAGCAGGCCAGGGCATCAGAGGGAGATCGCCAGCGGGCGTGGCCAGAGCGAAGCCACTTAACAACAATCCAGTCGTCAACAAGCTGTAGCGCACAGTTTTAAGCATCAGGGTTTCCTTTATGACGGGCCAAAAACGGCAAAGCATTCAGTTAACACGGGCGGATTCAAGGGGTCAAGGGTAGGAGGCGACCTGGGTCACAACTTATTGAGATTCAGCGGAATACCAGTTTGGAAATGGGGAGTTTCCCCTCTCCCCTGCCCTCTCCCAAAGGGAGAGGGCGAATTCAGGTTCCTTCACCGGACAGCCTCTCTCTGCGGGAGAGGGTGAATTCAGCACCGGACAGTTCCCTCTCCCTGCGGGAGAGGGTTAGGGAGAGGGGTTTGCACCATTCTTACTGCCACCCATAACGACGAGTGTAGAACCCTTTCACTAACTGAGTCAGCGTCATATACCCCACCAGAATCGCGACCAGCCATGGGAAGTAAGACAGCGGCAGCGGTTGCAGTGACAGCCAGGTTGCGAGCGGCGTAAACGGCAGCGCGATACCGACCGCCATCACCACCAGCGTCATCACAATCAGCGGCCACGCGGCGCGGCTCTGGATGAACGGAATGCGACGGGTGCGGATCATATGCACAATCAGCGTTTGCGACAGTAAGCCCACCACGAACCAGCCAGACTGGAACAGGGTCTGGTGTTCTGGCGTGTTGGCGTGGAACACAAACCACATCAGGCAGAAGGTCAGAATGTCGAAGATGGAGCTGATTGGCCCGAAGAACACCATAAAGCGCCCAAGATCGGCCGGGTTCCAGCGCTGTGGCTTCTGGATTTGCTCGTCATCGACGTTATCAAACGGGATCGCCACCTGGGATACATCGTACAGCAGGTTCTGAATCAGCAAGTGCAGCGGCAACATCGGCAGGAACGGCAGGAAGGCGCTCGCCACCAGCACGCTGAAGACGTTACCGAAGTTAGAACTGGCGGTCATTTTGATGTATTTCAGCATGTTGGCGAACGTGCGGCGACCTTCGATCACCCCTTCTTCCAGCACCATCAGGCTTTTTTCCAGCAGAATGATGTCTGCTGCTTCACGGGCGATATCGACCGCGCCGTCCACGGAAATGCCGATATCCGCTGCACGCAAGGCCGGGGCGTCGTTGATGCCATCGCCCATAAAACCGACCACATGGCCTTCGCGTTTCAGCAGAGTCACAATGCGCTCTTTATGCATTGGCGTCAGGCGGGCAAAGAGCGTGGTACGTTTGGCGAGCTCAGCCAGCTCATCATCGCTCATCGCGTCGATGCTGCTGCCGATAACCACCTCACCCGCATCGAGGCCAACCTCATGGCACACTTTCGCGGCCACCAGTTCGCTGTCTCCGGTGAGGATTTTCACGGTGATACCGCTGGCTTTGAGGGCTTTCAGCGCCGGAGCCGTCGTCTCTTTCGGTGGATCGAGGAACGCGATGTAGCCTTCCAGAATCAGGTCTGACTCATCAATACGCTGGTAATCCCCTTCACGCGCGGGCAGGTATTTGGTCGCCACCGCCACCACGCGCAGCCCCTGGCGATTGAGATTATCCGTGACGCGCTTAATGCGGCGCAGCATGGTGTCATCGAGCGGCACGATCTCACCGTTGTAGCGCACCTGAGTACAGACGTTGAGGATCTCCTGCAGCGCGCCTTTGCAGATCAGTTGATGCACATCGTCCTGTTCCGCGACAACCACCGACATCCGGCGGCGCTCGAAGTCGAACGGGATCTCATCAATTTTCTGCCAGCGTTCAGACAGGCAACGGGCGGGCTCTTGTTCCACGCCTTCCAGCACGGCCACATCAAGCAGGTTTTTCAGCCCGGTCTGGTAATGGCTGTTCAGCCACGCGTTATGCAGCACGCGCTCGCTGGTTTTACCGGACACATCGGTGTGGTTCTCCAGCACGATTTTGTCCTGGGTCAGCGTCCCGGTTTTATCGGTGCAGAGGATGTCCATCGCGCCAAAGTTCTGAATGGCATCGAGGTGTTTGACAATGACTTTCTGTTTCGACAGTTTCACCGCCCCGCGAGCCAGCGTGGAGGTCACAATCATCGGCAGCATTTCCGGGGTCAGGCCCACGGCCACAGAGAGCGCAAACAGCGCCGCTTCCCACCAGTCACCTTTGGTGTAGCCGTTGATGATCAGCACCACCGGTGCCATCACCAGCATGAAACGAATCAACAACATGCTGACGCGACTGATGCCTTTCTGGAACGCGTTGGGTTCGTTTTCTTGTTCGCTGACGCGCCCGGCGAGCTGACCAAACCAGGTGTTGCCGCCTGTGGCGAAGACAATCGCCTGCGTCGAGCCGCTCACCACGTTGGTGCCCATGAAGCACAAAGTATCGGCTTCGAGCGGGTTGGTTTGCTCTGGTTCACGAGTCCTCGCCACCTTTTCTACCGGCAGCGATTCACCGGTCAGCGAGGCTTGCGCCACGAACAGATCGCGCGCCTGGAACACGCGCAGATCCGCCGGGATCATGTCGCCCGCAGACAGTTTGACAATATCGCCCCGCACCAGCTGATCGATAGGGATCTCCAGCCAGCGGCTTTCGCCCTGATCGTTAACCACTCGCAGCACGGTCGCGGTGTTGCTGACCATCGCTTTCAGCGCATCGGCCGCCTTGGTGGAACGAGCTTCCTGAATGAAGTTCAGCAGCGTGGAGATAACCACCATCAGCGCGATGACGCCTGCCGCAAAGAGATCCTCAGTGGAATAAGAGATAACGCCGAGAATGGTCAGCAGCAGGTTGAACGGGTTGCGATAGCAGAGCCACAGGTGCACAAACCAGGGAGAAGGCTTCTGCGCCGGAATGACGTTTTCCCCGTGTTTTTCACGAGAAGCGGCCACATCCTGCGGGTTGAGCCCTTCCGGATGGCTGTTGAACGCGCGCCAGATTTCATTTTCATCCATCGCAGCGACGTTCAGGCACTGCTTGCCGAGCGTGTCTGGGATCGGCCCGCTGGCGACTGTTTTTCCGTCCAGCAGCGGATCGCGGCTGACCAGACGATGTGGGAGATGGCGGCTGAGCTGTGCGAGCAGCTGCCGGGTGATGTTTTTCAGCATAATAAGTCCCTCTGCGCTCGCCGTTCGGCGATCGCTGGTAACTTTCGGGCACAGAAAATCCGCACCCGAATGGCACTTTTGAGTTAAAACAGGGACATCAAAAAGGTGACGTCACTGCCTCACGGTTTACCGGCAAGGCAGTGAAAAGACTGGCTTACCGGAAAGAAAATTCGCTCCATCGAGGATGGGGAGTGGGATCAGGATCCATAACGCCTCCGGTAAGTGAAAGAAAACGCCGCGCAGTATACGCCGATAGCCTTACAATGCGTAGCGATAATGCCAGCATTCTACGCGCCAATAATTAAACGGCACGTATACCAGACTTTACTCATTGAACTGACGTTGAGTACGATTACGCTCTGACACATTGACCGCTTCGCTGATACGGATAAAAAGATGCAAAACCGGCTGACCATTAAAGACATTGCCCGCTTAAGCGGCGTCGGAAAATCGACGGTTTCTCGCGTCCTCAACAATGAAAGCGGCGTCAGCGACAGCACCCGTGAAAGGGTGGAAGCGGTGATGAACCAGCACGGATTTTCACCTTCTCGTTCTGCGCGTGCGATGCGCGGTCAAAGCGACAAAGTGGTAGCGATTATCGTCACCCGCCTTGATTCGCTGTCAGAAAACCTGGCAGTGCAGACCATGCTCCCGGTGTTCTACGAGCAGGGTTACGACCCTATCATGATGGAAAGCCAGTTCTCGCCAGAGAAAGTCGAAGAGCACCTTGGCATGCTGCAACGGCGAAACATCGATGGCGTGGTGCTGTTTGGCTTTACTGGCGTTTCTCAAAGTATGCTAACGCCGTGGCGGGAAACGCTGGTGATGCTGGCGCGTGATGCCAAAGGCATTGCTTCCGTTTGCTACGACGACGAAGGGGCCATCACCCTGTTAATGCAGCGCCTTTACGACAAAGGCCATCGCCATATCAGCTATCTCGGTGTGCCGCAGAGCGATGTCACCACCGGTAAACGCCGCCATGCGGCTTATCTCGCCTTCTGTAAAAAGCACAAACTCGACCCCGTCGCTGCCCTGCCCGGCCTGGCGATGAAACAGGGTTATGAAGCCGTAGCCAGCGTCAAACATGAAAAGACGACGGCGTTAGTCTGCGCCACCGACACCCTTGCCATGGGCGCCAGCAAATATCTGCAGGATCAACGCATCGACACCCTGCAGCTCGCCAGCGTCGGCAACACACCATTGATGAAGTTTCTGCACCCGGAAATCGTGGCCGTTGATCCCGGCTACGGCGAAGCCGGTCGCCAGGCCGCTAATCAATTGATCGAACAGATCAACGGGCGCAGCGAACCGCAGCAGCTGGTGATCCCCGCCACGCTTGCCTGATTTTTAATCCTGCCTGAAAACGAAATAGTGTGATCTTTCCCCAATTTCGGGAACGTTCCCATTTTCCCGCAAAAGCGAAACGGATAGTCTTGCAGCCAGAAAATGACACTCCCTCTCCCCTACGGTCATGAGGCTTCATGATGAGCAAAGTAAAACAACAGGATATTGATAGCCTGATAGAGCTGGTCGGCGGTCGCGACAATATCGCCACCGTCAGCCACTGCATTACCCGTCTGCGTTTCGTGTTGAACGATCCGGCGAAGGCCAATCCGAAAGCGATTGAAGAGTTATCGATGGTCAAAGGCTGCTTCACCAACGCCGGGCAGTTCCAGGTGGTGATTGGTACCGAAGTGGGCGATTACTACAAAGCGCTGCTGGCGAGCACCGGCCAGGCTTCTGCCGACAAAGAGCAGGCTAAACTGGCCGCGCGTCAGAACATGAAATGGCATGAGCGGATGATCTCGCATTTCGCGGAGATCTTCTTCCCGCTGTTGCCAGCGCTGATCAGCGGCGGCCTGATCCTCGGCTTCCGTAACGTCATTGGCGATGTGCCGATGAGCAACGGGCTGACGCTGGCAAAAATGTACCCCGGCCTGCAAAGCCTGTATGACTTCCTGTGGCTGATTGGCGAAGCCATCTTCTTCTATCTGCCAGTCGGTATCTGCTGGTCTGCGGTGAAGAAAATGGGCGGCACGCCGATCCTCGGCATTGTGCTGGGCGTGACGCTGGTTTCCCCGCAGTTGATGAACGCCTACGAGCTCGGCAGCAAAATCCCGGACGTGTGGAACTTCGGCCTGTTCACCATTGAAAAAGTGGGTTATCAGGCACAGGTTATTCCGGCGCTGCTGGCAGGCCTGATGCTTGGCTTTATTGAAACGCGCATGAAGCGCATCGTTCCGGATTATCTCTATTTGGTGATTGTGCCAGTGTGTTCGCTGATCCTCGCGGTATTCCTCGCACACGCCTTTATCGGCCCGTTTGGTCGCTGGATTGGCGACGGTGTGGCCTTCGCGGTACGCCACCTGATGACCGGCAGTTTCGCCCCGATTGGCGCTGCGCTGTTCGGCTTCCTGTATGCGCCACTCGTTATCACCGGTGTGCACCAGACCACGCTCGCCATCGACATGCAGATGATCCAGAGCATGGGCGGCACGCCAGTCTGGCCGCTGATTGCCCTGTCTAACATTGCTCAGGCTTCTGCGGTCGTCGGCATCATCATCTGCAGCCGTAAACAGAACGAACGTGAGATTTCCGTCCCGGCCGCGATTTCCGCCTTCCTCGGCGTGACTGAACCGGCGATGTACGGCATCAACCTGAAATACCGCTTCCCGATGCTGTGCGCGATGATTGGCTCCGGCCTCGCTGGGTTGCTGTGTGGCCTGAATGGCGTAATGGCAAACGGGATTGGTGTCGGCGGCTTGCCGGGCATCCTCTCCATTCAGCCAACCTACTGGCAGGTGTTTGCCCTCGCGATGGCTATCGCGATTATCGTGCCAATCGCCCTCACCACCGTGATGTACCAGCGTAAGTTCCGTCAGGGCACGCTGCAGATTGTTTAACTCTTTTTTGGGGCGCCCTTGCGCCCTTTCCTTTTTGACCAGGAAAGCCTTATGAACAACCTTCCCCACTGGTGGCAAAACGGCGTTATCTACCAGATTTATCCAAAGAGTTTTCAGGACACCACCGGCAGTGGAACCGGTGATTTACGCGGCGTAACGCTGCGTCTCGATTATCTTAAAACCCTCGGCATTGATGCTATCTGGCTGACACCGTTCTACGTTTCCCCGCAGGTGGATAACGGCTATGACGTGGCAAACTACACTGCCATCGATCCGGCTTACGGCACGCTGGAAGATTTTGACGAACTGGTCGCCGAAGCCAAAGCTCGCGGTATTCGCATCGTGCTGGATATGGTGCTGAATCACACGTCCACGCAGCATGCGTGGTTCCAGGCCTCGTTAAACCCGGAAAGCCCGTACCGTCAGTTTTATATCTGGCGCGACGGCAAATCCGGCGAACTGCCAAACAACTGGCGCTCGAAATTTGGCGGCAACGCCTGGCAGTGGCACGCCGAAAGCGAACAATATTATCTGCACCTGTTCGCCACCGAGCAGGCAGATTTGAACTGGGAAAACCCAGTAGTGCGCGCCGAGCTGAAAAAAGTCTGTGAGTTCTGGGCCGATCGCGGCGTGGACGGTCTACGTCTCGACGTGGTGAACCTGATTTCTAAAGACCAGAGCTTCCCGAGCGATCCGGTTGGCGACGGACGCTGCTTCTATACCGATGGGCCGCGCGTCCACGAGTTCCTTCAGGAAATGAGCCGTGATGTGTTTGCCCCGCGCGACTTAATGACCGTCGGTGAAATGTCTTCCACCACCCTGGATAACTGCCAGCAGTACGCCGCGCTCGACGGCAGCGAACTGTCGATGACCTTTAACTTCCACCACCTGAAAGTGGATTATCCGAACGGGGAAAAGTGGACGCAGGCCTTGCCGGATTACGTCGCCCTGAAAGCCCTGTTCAGCCACTGGCAGCAAGGCATGCACAACGTCGCATGGAACGCGCTGTTCTGGTGTAACCACGACCAGCCGCGCATCGTGTCGCGCTTTGGTGATGAAGGTGAATACCGTGTTCCGGCGGCGAAGATGCTGGCGATGGTGCTGCACGGTATGCAAGGCACGCCGTATATCTATCAGGGTGAAGAGATTGGCATGACTAATCCGCACTTCACGACGATCGGCGACTATCGCGATGTAGAAAGCCACAATATGTACGCTGAACTGCGCGCGCAGGGCCGCGATGCCGATGAGCTATTGGCGATCCTCGCCGGCAAATCCCGCGATAACAGCCGCACGCCAATGCAGTGGAGCGCAGACGCTCATGGCGGTTTCACCACAGGAAAGCCGTGGATAGCATTGGCCGACAACGCGCAGGAGATCAACGTCCAGGCCGCGCTCAACGATAAGGATTCGGTATTTTACGCCTACCAACAGCTGATTCAGCTGCGTAAAAACGAGCCGCTGCTGACCTGGGGCAACTATCAGGACTTGCTGCCGGAGCATCCGTCGCTGTGGTGTTATCGCCGCGAATGGCAAGGGCAAACGCTGATCGTCGCGGCTAACCTCAGCCGTGAAACGCAGCGCTGTGAGCTTGATGAAATGGACGGTGAATGGGAGAGTGCGATGAGCAATTACCCGCAACCGCAAAACAAGCCGGGCGCGATGACATTGCGCCCGTTTGAAGCCATTTGGTGGATGCAGCGAGCGTAACATTGCCGGGCGGCACTCCGTTTGCCCGGCCTACAAAATCACACATTGTAGGCCGGATTTGTAGGCCGGATAAGCGATAGCGCCATCCGGCATTGCCATTACGCGTTCGGCAACCCTTCCACCGCCGCAGCACTCTCCTTCTGCTGAGAAGCGTGTTCTTCTTTCGCCTTCAGGCGATCCCAAATCCGGAAGAACGGATAGTAAATCACCAGTGAAATCGCCAGATTCACCACCTGCAATACCGTGCCGGAAACATGCCCACCCGTTGCCAGATAGCCGCTGATGAAAATCGGCGTGGTGAACGGCAGTGCTATCCCCGCAGGCGGCGCGACCAGCCCGGTGGCCATCGCGGTGTAGGTCACAATCACCAGGATCACTGGCGTCAGAATAAACGGCAGGAAGAAGTACGGGTTCATCACCAACGGGATGCCGAACACCATCGGCTCGCTGATGTTGAACAGCGCTCCCGGAGCCGCGATTTTACCGAGCTGTTTCAACTGCACGCTGCGGCTTCTGAACAGCATAAATATCACCAGACCCAAAAGCGCACCCGTGCCGCCCGGCGCAATCCACAAATCGTAAAACTGCTGGGTAATGATGTGTGGGATCGGCAGGCCCTGCTGGAACGCGGTCAAGTTTTCCGCCATGTTGGAGAGCCACACGGGCTGGATGAACACCAGCACAATGGCGTCGCCGTGCAGGCCGAGCGTCCACAGAATGCCAATCAGGATAACCGAGATGATCATCCCCGGCAGCGTGCCGCCAACGTGGTGCATCGGAATGCCGATAATTGTGGCGATCATGCTGTTAATATCACCGAACGGTGAGGCTTCTACCACCAGACGCAACGCCAGCACAACGGCAAGCACGCAAAAACCAGGGATCAGCGCAAGGAACGATTTTGCCACCGCAGGTGGCACGCCATCTGGCATACGGATAACCAGATTACGACCGGCGACGAAGCGGTAAATCTCGGTCGAAAGCAGCGAAATCACAATCGCCACAAACAGCCCCTGGCTGCCCACCAGATTGACAGGAATCACGCCTTTCACCACCTCTGTCGCACCGTGAACCGGCGTGAACAGCGTGTTCTGCGGAATAGTCATCACGAATGCCACCAGCGACATCGCCCCTGCGGTGAGCGGGTCTAGCGTGCGGTATTTTTCCGCCAGGCGGTAAGCAATGCCGAAGCTCGAAATCAGCGCCATGATGTCGTAGGTCGCTTTCACCGGGTAGAGCATCTTATCGCGCCAGACGTCGCCAAACAGATGCGTCATCATTTCGGCATAACCCGGCACTGGCAGATAGGCGAAAATCAGGAAAAACGAGCCAATCAGCATAAACGGCATGTTGAGAATGATACCGTCACGCACCGACAGCACGTGTTTTTGCCCGGCGATTTTCAGCGCGACGGGCATGACATAGCGTTCAATCAAAGTCGTTTTTGACATGGTGAAATCCCGTCTAAAAGATCAGTTAAACTGCGGCAACCACTGACGATTCAGGGTTAACACTTCTTCCAACAGCGCCTGCGCATCCGTCACGTTGCCCACCAGCGGGTTGGTGACCAGCGCCAGCAGCGCACTCTCGCGGCAACCATGAACCGCCGCTTCAATCGTTAAATGCTCAAAGGCTTTGACCTGCTGCGTCAGGCCGTTCATGGCGGGAGGCAACGGCCCGAATGCCAATGGACGCGCACCCTGTGCATCGATAATGCTGTTAATCTCCACCACCGCGTCATCGTCCAGGCCATGGATAGCCCCGTTGTTGCGGGTGTTGACCACCATCTCTTTGCCGAGGTTGTTGTGAATCGCGTTGATTAATTCCACGGCCACTTCGGAGTAATACGCGCCACCGCGGAAACTCAGTTGTTCCGGTTTTTCGTCGAGGTTCGGGTCGGCATACAGCTCAAACAGTTCCTGCTCGACCTTCATCACCTGCTCCGCGCGGGTGCCTTTGCTAATCGCTGCTTCAATTTCATCGGCAAGCATCGCAGGCGTCAGCCAGAAATAGCGGTGATACGGACACGGAATCGCTTTCAGCGCACGCAGGAAATCGGCGGGCCACGGCAACTCTTTAATGTTGTTCATCGAAAGCGCAGTGCCGTCACACAGCATCTCAATCACCTTCGCGGTGACGTCCTGCTCGCCCTGCATCACTTTGTGGATCCAGACCATGTGATTCAACCCGGCGAAACGCAGGTTCAGCGTGGCTTCATCGGCATTCAGCATTTTGCCAATCATGTGCTGCATGTTGATCGGCACATTACACAGCCCGATGATTTTCGCCTTGCTGTAGCGGCTGACGGCCTCAGTCACAATGCCCGCCGGGTTGGTGAAGTTGAGGATAAAAGCGTCCGGGGCCAGTTCTTCCACTTTGCGAGCCACTTCGAGAATGACCGGAATCGTGCGCAGCGCTTTCGCAAACCCGCCCACGCCGGTGGTCTCCTGACCCAACAGATTGTATTTCAGGCCCAAACGCTCATCCTGAGCGCGCGCCGCGAGTTGCCCAACACGCAGTTGAGTCAGCACAAACTTCGCCCCACGAATCGCGTCATCGAGGGTGAAATGGACGCTAACTTTGACGTGCTCCAGCCCTTTGTGTTTAAGCATTCGCTCCGTCAGCGCCGCGATGATGTTGACCTTTTCACGCCCGGATTCCACGTCCACCAGCGCCAGCTCCGTGACCGGCAGCTGCTCGTAGCGCACGATGATGCCTTCAATCAGTTCCGGGGTGTAGCTACTGCCTCCGCCGATCACGGCGATTTTCAATGGTTGCATGACGACCTCATTTTCGGCACACGAAAGCCTGCGCGTGAACGCCAGCGTCACGCGGAAGTGCCTGTCAGGAGTGATGGAAAAAGTTAGTGAGCGATGAGTGCCAGCGCTTTGTCGAGCACCGCCGCGCCGCGCATCAGGCCGTAATCGGCCATGTCGATAACCGCCACGGCTTTGCCTTGCGGGGCGGCAATCGCGGTCAGACGCGCAGCTTCATACTTGACCTGCGGCCCAAGCAGGACGACGTCCGCACCGGGCAGCTCGCGTTCAAATTCGGCCACTGGCACCGCGTAAATATCCAGATCCAGCGAGCGCTGCTGGGCTTCGGCTTTCATTTTGCTGACCAGCATGCTGGTCGACATCCCAGCGGCACAGCATAAGACGATACGTTGCATAACATCCCCTTGGGTTATTCGCATCACCAATCAGATGAGTGCGACTATATTGTTAAGATTATGTAATGGTGAAGGCTATATGAAATTTATTTTCATGCATGTGATCCAGGTACACTTTCCGAGTATTATTTGTTCGCAACATATCCCTGATTCAAGTCGAAACGTAGGCATCATCACGATTTAGTGGTATAACCAGCACTATCGCCAATTGAAAAATATTTTCAAACCGTGACATCACGCAAAGGAAAACAGCCGATGGATATCGTGGGTCAACTGCAGGATGGGATGAGACGTTTCAGTGCCCAGGAATCCCGGGTGGCAGCGTTTATTCTGGAAAATATGGGCTTTACTGCCAGCGCCTCGATTGACGAACTGGCGGCAAAAGCGGGCGTCAGCCCGGCGACCATCACCCGTTTTGCCCGTTCGGTGGGCTGTGATGATATTCGCGACCTGCGTAAGCAACTGGCTCAGGCCAGTGAGCGTCGCTCGACCTGGCTTCAGGAAAATAGCGCCGCGCTGCCCTCCAGCTGGCGTGACCGTTTCGATGTCATCAACCTCACGCTGGCGCATCAGCTTCAGCACACCAGTGAAAGCGCGGTAGAAAAGTTGAAGGCCCGGCTGCTGAGTGCCCGTGCGGTTCACTGTTTTGCACTTGGCGAACACGACATTCCGCTGGCGACGCTGCTTCAGCACCAGCTGTTGCCGTTAGGCATCGTCATCAATTTGTGTCAGGACGGCAACCTGATGCGGATGATTGCCAGCACGCTCAGTGATGATCATGTTCTGATGGTGCTGGCCACCGGCGCCGCCGACAGCATTCTGCAAAGTGCGACACTACAGGCGCGGATGCAGGGTGCCACCATTTTCGCCCTCACGCCGGACGGCCATGCGCTCAGTAATATGGCCGCTGAAGTCCTGCCGCTCGCCCCGTCGCCGCAGGCAGCACGTTACGCGCTGTTGATGCTGACAGACTTGCTTAACGACGCCCTCATTGCGTGATCGTTTTCACCGCGTTGCTGGCGCTGTGAAAACCTGATTCCGTTGTTCTTTTGCACAGCTCTCAGTATCAGAAATTTCGCCTTAAGCGAAACAGCCCGTCTGCCGCGCTGTGCCATTTTTACTTTGTTCTGAATCAAAAAAATCGCAAACATGTTTGATGCAAATCACTACATATAGAAATTAGAATGCACACCGGCCCTATATATTGTATTAATCGTCTATTCTCTCATCAACAACTGCCAAAGACTGGCGGTGAGAAGTGTGGATAAAAAGGGCCGGTACTGAAGAAAGTGTTTGGCTGACAAGCCGAATCCTCTCTGAGGTTTGCATTCCCCCACTGTGGATAACCTGTTCTTTAATTATGGAGTGATCATGACACCGCATGTGATGAAACGAGATGGCTGCAAAGCGCCTTTCAACTCAGCACGCATCCAGGAAGCAATCCTGCGTGCGGCCAAAGCAGCGGGAGTCGATGACGCAGACTATTGCGCCACCGTCGCAGAAACCGTCAGCCTGCAAATGCAGGGGCGCGATCAGGTTGATATCAATGAAATCCAGACCGCGGTTGAAAACCAGCTGATGTCTGGGCCGTACAAACAGCTGGCTCGTGCCTATATCGAGTACCGTCACGACCGTGACGTACAGCGTGAAAAGCGCGGCCGCCTGAACCAGGAAATTCGCGGTCTGGTTGAGCAAACCAACTCCTCGCTGCTCAACGAGAACGCCAACAAAGACAGTAAAGTGATCCCGACCCAGCGCGACCTGCTGGCGGGCATCGTGGCGAAACACTACGCGCGCCAGCACCTGCTGCCGTACGACGTGGTGCAGGCGCACGAGCGTGGGGAAATTCACTACCACGATCTCGACTATTCGCCGTTCTTCCCGATGTTCAACTGCATGTTGATCGACCTGAAAGGCATGCTGACGCAGGGCTTTAAGATGGGCAACGCGGAAATTGCGCCGCCGAAATCCATCTCAACCGCCACGGCGGTCACCGCGCAGATTATCGCTCAGGTCGCCAGCCACATTTACGGCGGCACCACCATCAACCGCATTGATGAAGTGCTGGCGCCGTTCGTCACCCTGAGCTACGAGAAGCACCGTAAAACCGCAGAAGAGTGGCAAATTCCGGATGCGGAAGGGTATGCCCATTCCCGCACCGAAAAAGAGTGCTATGACGCGTTCCAGTCGCTGGAATATGAAGTCAACACCCTGCACACCGCCAACGGTCAGACGCCGTTCGTGACCTTCGGTTTTGGCCTCGGCACCCGCTGGGAATCTCGCATGATCCAGCAGTCGATCCTGCGCAACCGCATTGCGGGTCTGGGCAAAAACCGCAAAACCGCGGTGTTCCCGAAACTGGTGTTCGCTATCCGCGACGGCCTGAACCACAAAGTCGGCGATGCCAACTACGACATCAAACAGCTGGCGCTGGAGTGCGCGAGCAAGCGCATGTATCCGGATATTCTCAACTACGACCAGGTCGTGAAAGTGACGGGCTCGTTCAAAACGCCAATGGGCTGCCGCAGCTTCCTCGGCGTGTGGGAAAACGAGAACGGCGAAGAAGTGCATGATGGCCGTAACAACATCGGCGTTATCAGCCTTAACCTGCCGCGTATTGCGCTGGAAGCCAAAGGTGACGAAGCCGCATTCTGGAAACTGCTGGACGAACGCTTGCAGCTGGCGCGTAAAGCGCTGATGACCCGTATTGCCCGTCTGGAAGGCGTGAAAGCCCGTGTGGCCCCAATCCTCTATATGGAAGGCGCTTGCGGCGTACGTCTGAAAGCAGACGATGATGTGGCGGAGATCTTCAAAAACGGCCGCGCCTCCATTTCACTGGGTTACATCGGCATTCACGAAACCATCAACGCGCTGTTCGGCAATCAGCATATGTACGACAGCGAAGCCTTGCGTGAAAAAGGCATCGCGATTGTGCAGCGTCTGCGTGATGCGGTCGATTTGTGGAAAGAAGAAACCGGCTACGGCTTCAGCCTGTACAGCACCCCAAGTGAAAACCTGTGCGACCGCTTCTGCCGCCTTGATACCGCGCAGTTTGGCCTGGTCGACGGCGTGACGGACAAAGGCTACTACACCAACAGCTTCCACCTCGACGTGGAGAAGAAGGTGAACCCGTACGACAAGATTGATTTCGAAGCGGGCTACCCGCCGATCGCTAACGGTGGCTTCATCTGTTACGGCGAGTACCCGAACATTCAGCACAACCTGAAAGCGCTGGAAGACGTGTGGGATTACAGCTATCAGCACGTGCCGTATTACGGCACCAACACGCCGATTGATGAGTGCTACGAGTGCGGTTTCACCGGTGAGTTCGAGTGCACCAGCAAAGGCTTCACCTGCCCGAAATGCGGTAATCACGACGCGGCACGAGTGTCTGTCACCCGCCGAGTGTGTGGCTATTTAGGCAGCCCCGATGCGCGTCCGTTCAACGCCGGTAAGCAGGAAGAAGTGAAACGTCGCGTGAAGCATTTGGGGAATGGGCAGATCGGTTAAGCATCGGCGTTCGCTGGAAGATTTCCCCCTCTCCCCTGCCCTCTCCCTCAAGGGAGAGGGAGAAAACCGTTCCCTCTCGCGATCCTCGTTTTCTGCAAAGCAATTGGCGTCAGAGCAAGGCGGCAAGGGAGGGAATCCCAGGGAGCTTACTTAAGTAAGTGACCTGGGTGAGTGAGTGCAGCCAACGCCGCTATGGCGTCAATTGAGAAGCAGAAATGAATTTCCACCAATACTACCCCGTCGACATCGTCAATGGCCCAGGAACAAGATGCACCCTGTTTGTCTCAGGCTGCGTCCACGAATGCCCTGGCTGCTACAACAAAAGCACCTGGCGGCTTAACTCCGGCTTACCGTTCACTCAGGAAATGGAAGACCGCATCATCGCCGACTTGAACGACAATCGCATCAAACGTCAGGGATTGTCGCTGTCTGGAGGCGATCCGCTGCATCCGCAGAACGTGCCACACATTCTTCGGCTGGTGAAGCGCGTTCATGCGGAATGCGAAGGGAAGGATATCTGGGTCTGGACGGGCTATAAGCTGGATGAGCTGACTGAGGCTCAACTGGACGTCGTTAATCTGATCAACGTACTGATCGACGGGAAGTTTGTGCAAGACCTGAAAGATCCCGCACTTATCTGGCGAGGCAGCAGCAATCAGGTCGTGCATCACCTGCGATGAGCCTCAGAAGCGGCTGACGCACTCCATCGCCACCGTTTTAAACTCGCTGAAGTTTTTACAGCCGCACAGCCGCGTCATCGCCCTTTCCCGCAGGAACGTCACGAAGATATCGTAAATCGCCATCGCTTCTTCGTATTCGCTTTTGCTTATCGCCAGCAGGAAAATCACGTGGGCGGTTTCGTCACCCCAGGCAATGCCTTGCGGGGCCAGCACGGTGTAAACCACGGTTTTCTTCGCCAGCAATCCTAAGGCGTGCGGCAGTGCGATACCATCCCCCAGCATGGTGCTGACGATGGCTTCACGCTCGGTCACGGAATCCAAAAATTCCGCATCAACAAACCCTTCTGCGCTGAGCTGCTGGCAAAGCTCGCTGAACAGCGTCTGTCTTTCCATCGGTTCGTTGATAATGCGGAAATGGCGCGCGTCGAAGTATTTTTCCAGCATCCACGGGCGGGTTCTGTCGACCAACACCAGCTTGCCGATTTGCTCAAGCTGATACTCCGTCGGGAACGGCGACATCACCACCACTGGCTTATCTTTTTCAGCGATGCGCACCGTCGAAACCACAAAATCTTCGCTGATGCTTTCTCGCTGTTCATACTCACGCAGCGTGATGGTGGCGGTCATTTCCAGCTGTGGATATTTGCGCTGCAACACCGCTTCAATCATGCGCACCATCGCATTCCCGGCATCGCACACCAACAGCACGCGTGGCTGGCGCTGATAGCCAATGTTGTAATGCCGCTCAAGCCCCACGCCGATGTGCAGCACCAGGAAACCAATCTCATTTTCGCTGATGGTCCACGGGGTGTATTTACTCCAGCCGGACACCGCCGCCAGCGTCATGTCCCAGGCCATCGGGTAGTGCTGCTTGATGTTATCCAGCAGCGGATTGGGGATCATAATCTGGTAGCGCACGCGGGTGATCATGGTCCTGATGTGCGTCAGCAGGTCGGCGTGCAGCTGCTCGTCGCTCAGCAAGTTGTAGTTATAGTGCGTGTTGATGAATTGCAGGATGTCATTGACCAGCGCTTCGTCGTCATCGGCATTGATGTGGCTGGGCGCAATCTCTTGTACCTGACGCGCGGCGATATGCACCCGCAGCCAGTTTTCTTCCGAAGCCGCCCGCGTTTTGCCGGTCATTTTTTCGATCGTGGCCACAATGTTACGCGCCGCGTGGAATACCTTCTCGTCGACATCGTCCGCGGTAAATTCGGGCAGTGGATAACCCTCGCTGATGCGTCGTACCGCTACGGCACAGTAAAGGCGCACAAACAGCTCGCCCTCATCGGTCAGACGAATATGCCAGCGGTTGAAGACTTCCTGCAAAATCCCGGCAAGCTGATCCGGCACGCCTGCATTCAGCGCTTCTTCGGTCAGCAGCGGATTGTTGCTGTCCTGCTGCGCCAGTTGCCAGAGCAAATCGGTCAGGCAGGCGCGAATCGCCATTTCACTGCCGAACAGCTTCACGCCATGACGAGGGCGCGTTTCGAGGGTCAGCTGATAACGCGCCAGCCACTCACGCACTTCAGCCATATCGCCCTGAAGCGTCGCACGACTGACAAACCATTCATCGGCCAAATCTTCGAGCTTGAGTGAAAAGGCGGAAGTCAGAAAGCGAACCATCAGATAGTGAACGCGTTCCGGCCCGGTGCGAGGGATGCGCAGCGCACGAGGCTGGGCCTCCTGCAACGACTGAAAGAGCGCCTGATCGTCGACCCGAAGCTGATAACCATTGCCGCGACTCAGCACGAACTGCGCCCCGTGCTGGGCCAGCAAAGCATTGAGCGCAGTAATATCGGCCCGAACGGTACGTGTGGAAACGGACAACCGCTGTGCCAGCTCGTCCTGCGGCAGCGTTTCGTTTTGCAACAGACTGAACAGTTGCGCCAGGCGTTGGTTCGGGAATCGCACTCACTATCCTCTTTGCTCAAACGGGCCAGGTCGGCCCGTGTTCCTTGCAGGGTTTACGGTGATATCACCATTTGTGACGGGCTGCCTACGGCAGTATAGCCAGGTTCAAAACTCAGCTTGCCGGTCTTCGGAGCAACCTTAAAGCGGGTGATATTGTCGCTACGCTGATTCATCACATACAGCCACTGGCCTTTCGGGTCCAGCGTGACGGTACGTGGGTAGTCGCCTCGGGTCCAAACATCATCTTGATGAATGAGTTCGCCGTCGGCGGATACCGTAAAGTGTGCGACGCTGTTATGCAATCGGTTGGCAACATATAACTGCTTGCCATCATGGCTCAGCACCAGCCCGGCGGCAAAGTTGGTGCCTTTAAATTCTTTGGGCAGTGACGAGACGGTTTTACCTTCCGTCAGCGTGCCTTTCGCGAGATCCAGTCGATAGTGGGTTAGCGTGGAGGCTTCTTCGTTGATGAGCCACAGCGCATCGCCCTTCGGCGTGAAGACAAAGTGGCGCGGGCCAGCCCCTTTCGAGGAGGCATTGATAAACGGCGGATCGTTTGGCGTCAGCTTTCCGGTTTCGTCGTTGAAGTGATACTGATAGATGCGATCCAGACCCAGATCGGTTGAGAAGACATATTTATCCTGCGGATCGGCAGAGATCATGTGCGCATGCGGCCCATTATGATCGCTGATGGCAAAGCTGCCTTCCGCGGCCGCTTCAGGTTTTCCGGCACCTGCCGGGCCTTCATCCTGATGCGTATCAGACGCTTCGGCCAATGAGCCATCGTCTTTAACCGGCAGCACCGCAATCGTGCCGCTGACGTAGTTCGCCACCAGCAGATGACGCCCGTTCGGCGTCAGGCTCAAATACACCGGCCCGGCCCCGCCAGAAGAAACCTGATTCAGTTCGGTCAACGTCCCGTCAGCGCCAATTTTCAGCGCCTGCACCAGCCCTTTTTCCGCTTCGCTGGCAAGGTAAAGCGTTTTGCCATCGTGAGACACGGTCAACTGCGCCGCGTTAGGGAGCGAACTGACCAACGTTTTATCGTGAAGGTCGCCAGTTTGCGGATCGACAGTGAAGCGATAAAGCCCTTCGCCGTTGGGGTTGTAGGTGCCAACCCAGGCGAACTGTGTCTGTGCGGTGGCAGCAGTGGCAAGTAACGAGAATGAAGCGACAAGCAGGTGACGTGCAGACAGCATGATGACTCCTTGACGGTGGTTGAACTTAGGTGCGGCCTGATGCCCTCTCCCCGCCCCTCTCCCACAGGGAGAGGGAGAAAATCCAGACTCGATCCAGTCCCCTCTCCCTTGGGGAGAGGGTTAGGGAGAGGGGGAAAATTACCCCACTAACTTTTTCGTCATATCCAGCAGAGTACGCACATCCTCAGGACGCGTGTCGCCGCTGGCTTTATCAATGATCGAGCTGTAGATATGCGGGATAACTTTCTTCACGCCCGCATCGAGGGCAATCTTCAGGATCTCGCTGTAGTTTTCCAGGTCGATGCCGCCAGTTGGCTCCAGCCAGAAATCGTGGCGGGCGCAGGCTTGAGCGACAACCTGATACTCATCGCGGCATTTCAGGCCGCCCATCGGGAAGTATTTGATGGAGCTACAGCCCATGTCTTTCAGCAGCGCAATGGCGGTATCAATTGGCACGATGCCATCCTGCTCTTTGCTGCTCAGCGGGCCGGTGGAGATTTTCACCCTGCCCGGCGTACCGGTTGGAGAAACCAGACCGTTGACCACCGTCTCTTTCTGCCCCAGCAGCGCGCGGCTGGTTGCCACGCCGGTGAACACCTGGTTCACGTGCTGCGGCTGCACTTCGCGGGAGATCAGGCTTACCATTTCAGACTGGTTCGGGTCGCCCGCGCCCAGGCCCACGGAGAGCGCGTTGTCGATGAGCTTCGCGTATTCACGCATGTCAGCAACGGCAGCGGGTACATCCGGATAATTTTTGGAGAGCACGCCAACCAGCACATGACCTTCTGCTGCTTCATAAACCGCGCTGGCATTGGCTTTAGAGCCTGCCAGTACGTTCAGGCACACGCGGTCACGGTAAAAGTTTGGGGTCAGTTTCATGCGTTTTTCTCCTTGTTCAGCACTTCGCCGATGCGGGTGGCCACGATATCCAGTTGCTGTGCGTTCACGCTGCGCACATCGGCTTCAATAATGCCTTCGTTAGCTTTGTAGCCGCGGAAGTAGATGGCGTATTCGCCTTTCTTCAGTTCGGCCACCAACTCTCCAGTGGCGATTTGGGTTACCGCTTCATCGAACTTGATTTCGGTACGCGCGATATCACGACCCGCCGCATCCCACACCACGCGGGCAGTCACGCCGTTCAGGTTGTTGAGCGCAGTAATGAATGGCGTCATTTTCTCAACCATCTGTGCGCCGCTTTCTTTGTCTGCCGTCAGGTAATGTTCGATGGCGCAGGTCAGGCCGAGAATGCCTTCCTTGCCGACTTTCATCGCGCGACCAATCCCCGCCGTCTGGCGTTTCACCCACTCAACGTACTGGGTTTTGCCGATCACCAGACCACTGGTTGGCCCTTCAATCGCTTTCGCGCCGCTGTAAATCACGAGGTCTGCACCGGAACGGTAGTAGCACTGCAAATCTTCTTCAGCCGCCGCATCCACAATCAGCGGCAGGTTGTGTTTGCGTGCTACCACAACGGCCTGTTCGACGCTGAGCATGCTTTTCTGCACGCAGTGGTGAGATTTGATGTAGAGGATTGCCGCAGTGCGCGGGGTGATTGCCGCCGCCAGCTGATCGGCAGAGCATTCGTTGGCGTAGCCTGCTTCGACCATTTTCCCGCCACCGAGCGCAATCATGGTGCTGACAGGCGCGCCAAAGTTAACGTTGTGACCGCGTGGCAGCACGATTTCGTTGTTCTCAATCGGCGTGACGTGCAGGTTTTCCAGCAGCCAGTCGCTGTCTTTCGTCAGCACACCGGCGATGGACTGCGCGATACCCGCAGAGGCGCAAGACACCACGGTCGCGCCTTCTACGTCCAGCAGCTTCGCGATGTATTCCCCGGTCTTGTTCACCAGGTCTTTCATTTCGAAGTAGTGGTTCATGCCGGTCAGCACCGCTTCAACCACTTCCGGGCGCGGCGTGGACACGCCCAGCGCCGTCATACGGCCTGATGCGTTAATCACTTGTTTCAGCTGGTATTTCTCATAAATCGAAGGCATGTTCAGCACTCCCTTGTTCGGTCATATAGCCCTTGCCTGCACGGATTGCGGCGAGCGGCACCAGATCCTGGTCCGCCTGCAGGGCGTTGTTTTCTGCGTCCACCAGCGTCACCGGCTGGTGTTTGAGCGTAAAGAGGGTCAGGTCAGCATCAAAGCCGACGGCCAGTTGGCCTTTTTGCTTGAGACGAATCGCCTCGGCCGCATTTGAGGTCACGCAGTTGATGACCTGCGGCAGCGACATGCCAATGGCGAGGAATTTCGCCATCACCCGCGCCAGGGAATGGACCGGGCCGTTGATACGGTTGCGGCAGTAAATATCGGAGCTGATGGTGTGCGGCAGAATGCCCATCGCGATGGCCTGCTTCGCCACCTCAAAGCTAAAGCTCGCGGTGCCGTGACCGACATCCAGTTTGATGCCGCGCTTGAGCGCACCGGAAACCGACGCTCGCAGCTCGCCAGCAGGCGTCAAAATGCGGTTCGGTTTGCCGTTATAGCAGTGAGTGATGATGTCGCCGGAAGTCAGCAGTTCGGTGATTTCATCCAGATTCGGCGGGTTGTTACCGATGTGGACCATCAGCGGTAAATCGCCGTTGGCTTTCTGAATGTCCTTCGCCTTTTCCAGCGGCGTGATGCCGTTTTCACCGACCACGCTGCTGCTCATGCGCGCTTTCAGACCCACGATGAAATCAGGGTGGCGCTTGATAGCCGCACTCGCAGCCTGCGCATCAATGTTCGCCATGTTCGCCAGTTCGTTCTGTGCAATCAGCCCCACACGGGAGATGTTCAGCAGCGCATAAACGTCCGTGGCGCACGGGCGAGTGAGCTCATAGAAGGTGTCTACGTCATCGGCACCGGTACTGCCTGCATCAATCACCGTGGTGACGCCGGTTGCGATACCTACGCTGTCCGGCTGATCGTTGTAAATCGGTGATTTCGGGTAGCAGTGGACGTGGAGGTCAATCCAGCCCGCGCTGACGTAGTGCTCGCCATTGAGGGAGACGACTTTCGTCGCCTCGCCGTCAATGTCGCCCAGAGCCGCAATTTTGCCGTCTTTAATGGCGATATCCGTTACCGTATCGTCAACCAGGCGTGCACGCTTCAGCAGTAAATCAAACATCGCTTTCTCCTTGCTGGCTTAACCAATTGCCACCGGGAAGATGGACCCGAGGATCATCGCCCCGAGGATAGCCCCGCCGGTAATCGGCTTCTGCCAGATGTAGAACAGTAACGCGCCAACCAGCGACCCAATGCCGATAGGAATGGACGCCGTCATCGCGCTGAGAATAATCAAAGGGCCGAGGAAGCGGCCAGAGGCGTTGCCCGCGCCCATCATCACGTCCGCACCGTAGGTGGAGTTGCTCTGATTGACCGTGAACTTACGCGCCAGAATGATGATGTAGCCAATCGCCAGGCCGATAATCAGACCCGTTGCCAGGGAAGCGGCAAAGTTAGCCACCGGGAACACAATCCCTGCGCCCAGCAGCAGCGCTGGAACGCCGAGGCCAACGCCCGTCTGAATCGCGCCGCCGATATCCAGGATACCAACCAGTGAACCTTCAATGATTCGGGCAAACAGGAAGCTCGCGCCAAACGCGGCTACCGCACCGTAGACACCGGTGTCGATGCCGGATTTCAGCATCGCCACGAAGGCCACTTCGTTAAAAGCACCGATACCGTACAGGTAGTACATGTGTGTCCCGGCGAAGACGCCGGAGGAAAGCAGGCCGACAAAGATCGGGAATGACCAGTCCGCGTACCAAAAACCTTTATTCTGTTCCATCTGTTATCCCCTTATTTGCCGCTCAACGCGTTATGCAGCAGATCCAGCCAGTTCGGCACCGTCATGTGGAAGGACTCGATCATCTTCATGTCGAAGCCACGGAAGAAGGCACTCAGAACGAACAGGGCGATAATGGCTGCCATCATGATTTTGGTGACACGGTTCCAGCCCGCGTCTTCAACGCCTTTACCAATCAGAATACCCAGTACCAGACCCGGCACGGCGTTACCCATAATCAGCTGCGCTGCGCCGCCGAAAATAGTGGCCCAGAAGCCAGATTTCTTACCGGCATCAATCGCTGCCAGCCAGAAAATCACTGGCATGATGATGTTCACCAGCAGGTTAGCCGCAGGCACCAGCACTTTAACCGCAGTGACCTGCAACGCTTCCGGTACCGCCGACGCAGTAGAGTTGAGGAACGCCACCACGACCATGCCGATAAGGCCACAGGCAATCGCCATTTTCTTCGGGTCATGCAGGGTTTCTGCGACGTTGCGATTTTTCAGCATCAGCGCTGAAGCACCCCAGTGCGGGATGATGCGGTGGTCGACGTCCTGGGTGAACGCACCCGCTGCGACGGACGATGCCCAGGCGTTAAAGAAGAAGCCCAGACCAAAGGAGAAGTGGGAAGCCGGGTCGCCCTCACAGGAGTTGAGTTCGCCCAACGTACGAAAAGCACCCATCCCTTGCGTGGTGGGTGCATGAAACATGCGTGCTGCGCCAGCGCCCACACCGACGCCCACGAGGCCACCGATGATCAGCGATTTAAAAAGAATAATCAGGAACATGAGTCTGTCCTTTTCTAATGGTTATGTTGTCGTGACGAAATCCACTTTGTCGAGGTTTAACGCTGTCACGTTGACGGTGACATCCAGCTCCACACTGAATGTGCGACGTTCCCGGCGCAGAAAGAAAAACAGAAACGCCTCTTTCCGAACCGCCTCCTGCGCCTGAACAACCACCACGTCCTGTGGTTCAATGCGCAGTAAGATATGCGGTGATGCTTTCATCACCGTGCCTTGTACCTGGTTGAGTGCATCGGCAAAGGCACGTGCTTTCGCCTCGCCTTTGCCCTTAACCCTCACCGTGGTGGTGAATTGTTCTTTCATACTTACGCGCCGTATTTCTTCTGCCAGGCCTGAACCAGACGCTCGCCCAGCTCTTCTTTATCCATAAAGCCAAAGCCCAGTACGTTCGCGCCTTCGTTGATGGCGGTCACGCCTTCATCGACAGAACGCATGCCGTATTTCGCTTTGTAGCCATGCCTGGTCTGCGCGGTAATAGCGCCTGCGCCACCGCTGCCACAGAAGGAAATGCCGAAGGTGGCGCCTTCCGCTTTCATGACATCGCCGAGCTTCATATCAGCGGCAACGCCGGGTACGACTACGGCACGTCCACCCGCTTTCTCAACACCGGCTGCTACTTTCTGGCCTTTGCCCAGACGGTCGCCAATCACTACGGTAATCTGTCCCATGTTTGTCTCCTTAAAGGTTTTCTTTTGCCACTTCGAAGTGCACCGACAGCAGCCAGGCTTCTTCGTCCGGAAGGTTGCCAAACTGCGCCACGACTTCGCGGGCCAGTGCCATTGATTCGGGTGAAATTTCTTCAAACAGGCTGGCTTCCACTTCGGGCAACGGTTCACCGGTCATTGATCGGTGAGCCATGGCACGGACATGGGATGTCAGCATTTGCTCCTGGACGTCGTTCGGGATGATGTCGTGACCTTTGAGCAGGCTGTACACCTGGCTCAGCATGCGTGTAGCAAGTTCTTCGGTCTGACTCCCTGCGTCGGTAATGACTGCTCCGTTGTTCACTCTTCTGACCCCGTTTGTTGCGTCTGAGTAAAAACTAACGTGGCAAGAGGGAGGTTTGTAGCGAGTTGTTTTCCACTTCAAAGTGGAAAGGCGGGCGGCAGGAGTGATCTGTCCCACAGAATTCGGCCGAATACGGCATAAATGCGCGATTAGCGTGATGAGTGTCACGGGAATAAGCTAAGAAGTTGGCCGTCCAAAGTGGAAATACATTGCGAGGTAATACGTAAAACTGTGATGTCGATAAGGTTTTGTTATGCAAAGTGGAAGCGAAAACGGAAGAACTGACGAGGAAAGGTCATTTTCCTCGCCAGCGGATCAGCGCTTGCCTGGATGAGCAGGCGGCTGATTAGCGGTATTTCTGGTGATAGGTGTTGCGGGTGCCTGCCAAATCAAGAGCCACGCCCTGCGCTTCCTTGATTTTGCCTTCATTTGCAAGCTTGGTTGCGCCGTCAATCTGACCAATCAGAATGTCGAAACCGTGACGATAGTCTTTCATTTCTGCGCTGTCCGACGCTTTGCCTTCCAGCTTCGGTGGCGTCTGCTTCTGCGCATCTTGTGCCGCGGTGCGCATTTTCGCCAGTGCCGCTTTCATCTCGGTCGCATCATCGGTTTTTTGCACAATCTTCAGGTTTTCGGACAGGGTGTCCATGTCATCGCCAAGGTCGGCAAATGCCGGTGCAGCCCCCATCATCAGGGTGGAGACAGCCAGGACTGCCAGCAGGTGTTTACGCATCGCTCACTTCCTTTTACAGGTATTTTAATTATGTGGCACGCTCAGCGCGCCACCATGAGAACACACATTATTGACCGGCGATTTTCATTTCCGGCAGCAGGACAGAACCGCACTGAATGTTGCTGCGCGTTTCGATATCGTCGGCCACGGTCACGATATTACGCCACATTTCTTTCAGATTTCCGGCGATGGTGATTTCACTCACCGGATACTGGATTTCGCCATTCTCCACCCAGAAACCTGACGCACCACGAGAGTAATCGCCGGTGACGGCACTCACACCCTGCCCCATCAGTTCGGTCACGACAAGGCCGGTGCCCATCTCTTTAAGCAACTTTTCAAAGCTGAGGCCACGACCGGGAATACGCCAGTTGTGGATGCCGCCCGCATGCCCGGTGCTTTTCAGCCCCAGCTTGCGGGCAGAATAGTTGGTCAGCAGCCACTGCGTCAGAATGCCGTCTTTGATGATGTCACGGCGTTCGGTGCGCACGCCTTCGCTGTCGAACGGCGTGGAAGCCAGCCCTTTCAGCAGGTGCGGGTGCTCTTCAATGGTCAGCCATTCCGGCAGAATTTGTTTCCCGAGCGAGTCGAGCAGGAAGGTCGATTTACGATAGACCGAGCCACCTGCAATCGCCCCAACCAGATGACCAAACAGACCGGTCGCCACTTCGTTGGCAAAAATCACCGGCGCTTTCATGGTGGAAAGCTTGCGCGGCGAAAGGCGAGAGAGCGTGCGTTGTGCGCACTCTGCACCGACGGATTCCGGTGAGTTCAGGTCGCTCAGCGCGCGGCCAATGGTGTACGCGTAATCACGTTCCATGTCACCGTTCTCTTCCGCAATGACGCTGCTGGACAGCGAGTGGCGGCTGGAGCAGTAGCTTTGCAGCATGCCGTGGCTGTTGCCAAAGACGCGAATGCCGTAGTGGCTGTTGAAGCTGCCGCCTTCGGTGTTGGTGATGCGTTTGTCGGCTTTCAGCGCCGCTTGTTCCGCACGCGCCGCCAGCTCAATGGCCTCATCCGGAGTGACTTCGGCCGGATGGAACAGGTCGAGATCCGGCGCTTCAAACGCCAGCAGATCTTTTTCCGCCACGCCCGCATACGGGTCTGGCGAGGTATAGCGAGCGATATCCAGCGCCGCCTGCACCGTGCGCGCAACCGCGTCCGGGCTTAAATCTGTGGTCGAGGCGCTGCCTTTACGGTTTTGATGATAAACCGTGATCCCCAGCGCGCCGTCGCTGTTAAATTCCACGTTTTCTACTTCACCGTACCGCGTGCTGACGCTGATCCCGGTGGTCTTCGAGACGCCCACTTCTGCACCGTCAGACTTGCCCGCAGCCAGCTCCAGCGCGGTAGAGACGGCTTTTTCCAGTGCTTTACGCTGTTCTGCAACCTGTGTGATGACTTTCATCGCTAATGCCATAATGTAGAAAGGAGTTTAGTGAAGTCTAACAGAGAACCGTTTTTCAGTGCGCAATGAAACTGCTAAGATACGCCTCTTTTTTAGGAGCCTGAGATGACAAAGCAGCCCGAAGACTGGCTCGACGACGTGCCCGGTGATGACGAAATCGACGATGAAGATGATGAAATCATCTGGGTCAGCAAAAGTGAAATTAAACGTGACGCCGAGGAGTTAAAAGACCTCGGGGCCGAAATCGTAGACCTTGGTAAGAACGCGCTGGATAAAATCCCGCTCGACGAGGATCTGCGTGCCGCCATTGAACTGGCACAGAAGATTAAGAAAGAAGGCCGCCGCCGCCAGATGCAGCTGATCGGTAAAATGCTGCGCCAGCGTGACGTAGACCCGATTCGCCAGGCGCTCGACAAACTGAAGAACCGCCACAACCAGCAGGTTGCCTTGTTCCATAAACTGGAACAACTGCGCGATCGTCTGGTTGATGAAGGGGATGATGCCGTTGCCGACGTGCTGAAACTGTGGCCTGACGCTGACCGTCAGCAGTTACGCTCGCTTATCCGCAACGCCAAAAAAGAGAAAGAAGGCAATAAGCCGCCGAAATCTTCTCGCCTGATTTTCCAGTATCTGCGCGAACTGGCAGAGAACGAAGGGTAAGCATTGCGTATTGCCGGGCCGACAAAAGCAACAGCCCGGTTTGTAGGCCCGGTAAGGCGTAGCAGCCACCGGGCAATTAACGCCACCGGGCGCTGTTTTACTCTACCGCTTCCGCTTTCTTCGCCAACCCATCCAGCAGTTTCTGGTGAATGCCACCGAACCCACCGTTGCTCATGACCAGAATGTGATCGCCCGGCTGGGCCGATTTCACAATCATATCCGTCAGCGTATCAACGTCAGCACTGAAGTGAGCTGGCTGAATGCAGGCTTCCGCCACTTCAGCGACCTGCCACGGAATGTGCGGCGGCTGCAGCAGGAAGACTTCATCGGCGCGGCCAAGTGATGGCGCGAGGTCGTCTTTGCAAACGCCCATTTTCATGGTGTTTGAGCGTGGTTCCAGCACCGCAAGGATGCGAGCCGTACCGCCCACTTTGCCACGCAGCGCCTGCAATGTGGCGAGAATCGCCGTTGGGTGATGAGCGAAATCATCGTACACAGTGACGCCGTTGGCTTCACCGCGCAGTTCAAGACGACGACGCGCGTTCACAAACGAGCCCAACGCATCGGCGGCATCCGCAGGTTTAACCCCCACGTGACGTGCAGCCGCAATCGCCATCAGGCCGTTATGCATGTTGTGCTCGCCCACCAGGTTCCACTTCACCTGCCCGACTTGCTCGCCGTCCAGCCACACTTCCCACTCAGAGGCGTCAGTGCTGAGTTTCTTCGCCTGCCAGTGGCCTTGTTCACCCACCAGCTCCTGCTCACTCCAGCAGCCCATCGCCAGCGTTTGCTTCAGGTTGATGTCGTTTTCAGGCGCAATAATGCGGCCCTGGCCCGGCACAATGCGCACCAGATGGTGGAACTGTTTCTGAATAGCTTTCAGATCGTCAAAGATGTCCGCGTGGTCAAACTCAAGGTTATTGAGGATCAGCGTGCGTGGGCAGTAATGCACAAACTTGGAACGTTTGTCGAAGAAGGCGCAGTCATATTCATCGGCTTCAATCACGAAGAACGGGCTGTCGCCCAGGCGTGCAGAAACCTCGAAGTTGCCCGGTACGCCACCGATCACAAAGCCAGGTTTGTAACCGCAGGCTTCCAGAATCCAGGTCGCCATGCCAGCTGTTGTCGTTTTGCCGTGCGTGCCCGCTACAGCCACAACCCAACGATCGCGCAGCACAAAATCATGCAGCCACTGCGGGCCTGACATGAACGGAATGTTTTTTTCCAGCACCGCTTCAACACACGGGTTCCCGCGAGTCATGGCGTTACCGATGATCACCAGGTCTGGCTGCGGCTCAAGCTGGCTCGCGTCATAGCCCTGAATCAAATCAATGCCCTGCTCTTCAAGCAGGGTGCTCATCGGCGGATACACGTTGGCGTCCGAACCGGTCACTTCGTGGCCAAGGGAACGAGCCAGCATCGCCAGTCCGCCCATAAAAGTGCCACAAATCCCCAAAATATGAATGCGCATACGTCACTGTTCCTCTTTCATCAGCCGCGTATTTTACCCTCTTGTGGGAGGAGTGAGAAACGCATTTCAGTTAATTCCGTACTTTGCTGGCGCGATTCACCTGTACGCGAGTTTTTGAATGTTTGTTAAGATTGTTGGATATCAACCGCTTTACTCAACATCAAATGCAGGGAAAGTGTTATGAAAACGTTAGGTGAATTTATTGTCGAAAAGCAGCACGAGTTCTCTCATGCGACCGGTGAGCTCACTGCTTTACTGTCGGCAATAAAGCTGGGCGCCAAGATCATCCACCGCGATATCAATAAGGCCGGACTGGTCGATATCCTGGGTGCCAGCGGTGCTGAGAATATTCAGGGCGAAACCCAGCAGAAGCTGGACCTGTTCGCCAATGAAAAGCTAAAAGCAGCACTTCGCGCACGCGACATTGTGGCGGGCATTGCGTCCGAAGAAGAAGATGAGATTGTCGTCTTTGAGGGCTGCGAGCACGCGAAATATGTGGTGCTGATGGATCCGCTGGATGGTTCTTCCAACATCGACGTTAACGTTTCTGTGGGGACGATCTTCTCTATCTATCGCCGCGTGACGCCAGTCGGGACGCCGGTCACAGAGGAAGATTTCCTGCAACCCGGTAACCGCCAGGTCGCCGCCGGTTATGTGGTTTACGGCTCCTCAACCATGCTGGTTTATACCACCGGTTGCGGCGTTCACGCCTTTACCTACGACCCTTCCCTCGGCGTATTCTGCCTGTGCCAGGAGCGCATGCGCTTCCCGGAAAAAGGCAATACCTACTCCATTAACGAAGGCAACTACATCAAATTCCCGCAGGGCGTGAAGAAATACCTCAAGTTCTGCCAGGAAGAAGATAAGTCCACCCAGCGCCCTTACACCTCACGCTACATTGGCTCACTGGTGGCCGATTTCCACCGTAACCTGTTGAAAGGCGGGATTTACCTCTACCCAAGCACCGCCAGCCACCCACAGGGCAAACTGCGCCTGCTGTATGAGTGCAACCCGATGGCGTTCCTTGCAGAACAGGCCGGCGGCAAGGCCAGCGACGGCGAAGAACGTATTCTGGATATCGTGCCGGAAACGCTGCACCAGCGCCGTCCGTTCTTTGTCGGCACCGAGCACATGGTTGATGACCTTGAGCGCTTTATGCGTGAGTTCCCGGACGCGTAATTTTATCATGTGAAAAAATGCCGCAGAATTCTCCGCGGCATTTTTTAGTGGATAAAGGTTCTCTTCACACGGACCAATACCAAAAAGTAAGGGACCCAGAGCCAGTACCCTATAAGCCAATCCCGCAATCAGCAACCCAATGTAAAAGCGAGGAAGCTGTCGTTTTTTGCGCACGAACAGGCTGAAAATATAGCCCGAAGCCAGAGTCAGCGCCGCAAATGAGATAAGCTCAAAGTAGATCATACCCGATAATGCACCACTAATGAGCGAACCCTTCTCTATAATAACTTTCAATGTCTTGGTGAAAGCGACGAGGTTAGTCAGAACATGAAGCTACCAGCCCAATCGCGGGTAACCAGGGCCAACCCCCCCATCTTCTTAAAAGCTTTATCCTCGCAACGTTCGCACAGTTTAGCCATTGCGCTAAAAACACATCAACAATCACTTTGAACTGTGTCACATCTTTCATCAAATCTGGAAAAATTATCGTTTATCGATAAATTTCTATTGTTTTGTTATCGATAAACGATAATATTACTGTATGGATATACTCAGGTCAGGAGTCGGGGATGGAAAACAAGCAAAATACGCTAATAGCAATGTGTTGGTTTATGGAGATCGGTCTGATCATTTCGATGATATTGTTACCTTTTTTGAGTTTGATGCTGATTAGTCCAGATATTTTTCCAAAAACATTAGCCGAGCTGATTATATCAGAAGCTGAAAACTCCGAGATTTTTGTTTCGCCGGGTCATTTTCAGTATATTAAGATGATTTATGTGTTTCATGATGTTGTGATAATGGCCGTGTTGGCTCATATCTATCTCTTTTTTAAGAGTGTACGGAAAGGAGATATCTTCAGCCAAAAGCAGATCGATAGAATCTTCAGGATTGGTGTCGGCATTACAACCCTGATTTTTCTTGAAGAGATAGAAAATTACATGACATGGGTGATGAGCAATATGCACTATAGCTATATGGATTCCATTATCAACAGAGTTTTCAACAGGATAGTTCAGTTAGCGATGGGAACAGGAATTATTATAACGAGTTACATACTGAGAATGGCTAAGGAAATGAAAGATGAGCAAGATTTGGTGGTTTAATTAGTATGCCAATTTACATCAAATTGGATGAGGTACTGAAAAGTAGAGGGTTAAAATCCAAAGAGCTGGCAGAACGAATTGGTTTAACAGAGGCTAATCTCTCTGTTCTAAACAGTGGAAAAGCAAAAGCCGTTCGTTTCAGTACTCTGGAGGCGATATGTCGTGAGCTGAATTGCCAGCCTGGCGATATATTAAAGTATTCTGAATAAATGTTCCTGCCAGTGGGGTTAAATTTATTAATCTCACTGAGTTTAATTCATCCATCCTGATGCCTTTATTTATAATGATTGCTTTGCTAATGACAATTGGCTCAGGTTAATATCGGCTAAATCTGAATAATGGTGAAATTATGTCATCACTTATTTATATCATTCTCTTTATTGTATTTTTATTTTCTTTGCCAGTGAACGCTGAACCGGCGACCTGGCAAAGAAATTCCGCCATTTCACCTGACGGCTCCCGTATTGTATTTACGCAACGGGGGCAGCTATTTATGGGTTCCAGCCGTGGCGGCCTGGCGACACCACTCACTGGCAGTGAATATCGCAGCCATTATCCTCGATGGTCTCCAGATGGAAAGCTCATTGCATTCTCTGCCAATATCCACGGTAATGATGACGTATATGTGCTCTCTGTTGATGGTAACGGGAAAATGGTGCGTTTGACCTATGATTCACGCGATGACAAACCATTAGACTTCACCGCTGACAGCAAAGAAGTATTACTGAATTCCAGGCGGCCAGGAAAGCTGGAGTTTGATCATTATCTGCTTGCGGCCTTCAAATCCGGTGCGGTTTACCGGGCAAATATTGCCACGGGAGCATTGCTGGCTGATTATCCCTTTCCTGTTGTGCAGGCCAGGAAAATGGGTAATGCATTGCTATATCAGATGGCCGGCTCCGATCAGCCCTGGCGTAAACATCAGCGCTCATTTGCAGTAACACACCTGTGGTTATTGAAGGATGGGCAACATACACAGTTGACTGAAGATTATATTGCCGCCAGCGATCCCTGGTGGGGAAATAACGGCAAAGGGATTTATTATTTAAGCGAACGCAGTGGTAATTTTAATGTCTGGTATCGGGATCTGGCCACTCAAAAAGATGTTCAGTTGACTTACTATAAAAAACACCCGGTACGCGATCTTAGCGTCTCTGCCCAGGGAAGCCTTGCGTGGTCATGGGATGGTGGGATTTATATCCGTTCAGCCGGTTCCTTTGATGCGCAAAAAGTTGTCTTTAACTCCCCGCAAGCCATTGACGATAGCGGAGATAATTTAAATATAACAACTTTTGATGGGGCAGAAATCAATAAAGATGGCAATGAAGCCATTTTGACTGCTCTGGGCGATCTTTTTGCCGTCGATATTAAGCGAGGGCAAAGTACACGCCTGACTCACTCGGCGGAAGAAGAAAAATCACCACTTTATCTGCCTGGAGAGCAGGCCATAATCTATCTCTCAGAGCGTGATGGTGAAGCTGCCCTGTACAAAATGCATCATCGTGATGCTGCTCTCCCACTCAGCAAGCCTGGCGAGATTATTGAGACATTACTATTCCGTATTCCCGGTAAAAACATCAGCAAGCCGGTCTTGAGTAACAGCGGAAAAATGCTGGCATTTGTCGTTGATGGCCAGGCTATACACGTATTGAATCTTAAGAGCGGTAAGCAAAGGCAAGTGCTTTCACCGACATTTAATTCAATTCGACACCAAATCTCATTGGCTTTTGCACCCGATCCCCGATATCTGGCCGTGAGTTTCCAGCCTGACGCCTCTAAGAATGAAATCGCAGTAATTGATACCCAGGATACGAATACTAAACCATTTAATATCACCCAGAATGGCTATCACAACTCTTTGCCTGGCTGGAGTGATGACGGTCGCATACTGTACTGGGTATCCACTAAATATAGTGCGCTGGATGCTGATGGTGAACCTTCCGGGCAAACGCTACTCGGTATTTATAATAACCGACGCGCATATGCGGATTTTCTGGCGGAACGAAAATCGAAGCCAAATTATAATTTTGAAAATAGCCAATTATACAACCTGGACGCGCTAAACTTAACGTTATCCGGTTTCCTGTTAACAAGCCGAATAGTCAACGACAAGCTTATTTATGTTACCGCCACTGAAGAACAGAGAAACGCTAGCAATACCGAGCCACTGATAACAATAAAAGCATATTCTTTCGATTTGCAGAAAAATGAAAATAAGGAGCTATTCACTGATACTTCAGGTGCGTCGTTTGCCACTATTGATGATAAAGGTGAGAAGATAATATTAGTCGGCGGTGGGAGAATGACTACTGTAGATCTGAACACGGATGACAGAACATCGACGGAAATTATCCTCCGCCGGGATTTCCTTTGGCAGGAGGCGATGGCCGCAAGTTTTGAGCAAATAATCCGCCAGACCCGCGATGAATTTTACACATCCGATATGAATGGGGTGAAGTGGGATGAATATGCAAATCATTATCGACGTTTTTTACCCAGTATAAATAATAGTTCTGATTACGCTCTGCTACTGGAAGAGCTTGCCGGAGAATTAAACGTTTCGCATACCTGGGGAGTAGCGCCACCGCGCTTTACAAAATCTCCTGACAACACGGCCAGTTTGGGCGCTACTTTCCAGGAGCGGAATAATAAAATCATTATAGACTCGCTGCTGCCGGGAGGGCCGTTAGATATCGCAGGCAATGCCCGTGCCGGTGATATATTACAGGCGTTCAATGGGGAGAATATGACATCGCTAAATCAACTGGATCGGCTGCTTAATCATAAGGCTGGCGAAAATATACAGTTGACATTAATAAGCGGACAAAAGACGTATCAGGTAAATAGCCGGGCTATCAATCAGGAAGCGGAATCTCAATTGCTATTGTCCGCGTGGGTTCATCAACGCCGGGATTACGTTCATCGCGTCAGCAAAGGCAGGGTTGGCTATATTTATATTCCGGCGATGGACAGCGACAGCTATCGGGATGCTGTTTCACAGGCGCTGGGTATCGAGCAGGGGAAAGAAGCCCTGATTGTTGATGTGCGTTTTAACGCTGGCGGTTTTTTGGCAAATACCCTGGTTGAATTTCTGTCGGGAAGCAAAGATGTGCCTAAAAATTGGCCCCGCTCAGGCATTGCGGCTTCTGATGCCGCTCGCCGCCAGTGGACGAAACCAACCGTGCTTCTGGTCAATGCCGATAGCTATTCTGAAGGCTCTGCTTTTCCCCGATATTATGATGCCCAGAAATTGGGGCCCGTGGTAGGTGAACCGGTGCCAGGCACCGGAACAACCGTCTTTTATCATAGCTCAAAACTTATTCCCGGACTTTCTTATGGAATACCGACACTGGCTCTGCGAGCGCCCGATGGTTCAACTTATGAAAATAGCGAACAGCAACCACATCGATTAGTTCGTTTCACACCGGCAGATCTTGTCGCTAAGCGATATCCACAACTGGATGCCGCTATAGAAGAAGCCAATAAGCTCATTGACGTCAAATAAATGAGGCTGGATCCAACGTTGCCGATTTTGGCACTGATATGAAAATACAACAACGGTAAGGAGAGTAATAATGAAAGGATCAACGACGAACAACCCTCTGTTATATAGCGTGACGCTGGCATTTAGCTTATTACCAACGGATATGGTTTTTGCTGAAACGCACTATAGCGAACGCGGTAAAAATGGCGCCCCCACAAGCTGGATATCTGATGAATTCAATAAACAGTGGGGGTTGGAGTCCATTGGTGCTCAGTTTGCTTACGCCAGCGGCTATACCGGCAGAGGAATAACCATTGGCGTACAGGATCAAACCCTGCTGGAACATCCAGAATTCTCGGGAAAACTGAACAAACTGGGGTCTAACCCTTATGACTTTGACACTGGAGAAGATGGCGAATTTAGTTTTGGCGATCATGGTACTCATGTGGCAGGTATTGCGGCTGCGAAACGTGATGGTACAGGTATGCATGGCGTAGCTTTTGACGCCCAGTTGGTTTCCAGCAAGGCGTTGGATGAACAAAGTAACCAGATAGAAGCCATGATCCGCAGTCATGTTCGGGTGATCAACAATAGCTGGGGTGCTGACGTAGACATCAATAAAGACAGTGAAGGCAACCGCATCACCCGGCCAGACGGTACGTGGGATTACGTTCAAATGACGCCCCAGGACGTTCTCGACGAAATCACGCCCCAGAAAGCCAGCATTGACCAAATGAGCCGCGCGCCTATTTCCACTCAGACATCTGAGCTTAGCGATTTTGCCGGTATGCTGCGTGCGGCGCGCGACGGTAAACTGGTGGTTTTCGCCGCGGGTAATGAAAACAACTACAACGTACCGATGTATGACGCCAGCTTGCCGTATCTTTTCCCGGAGATTACCCAAAATTATCTGGTGGCCGTCAATCTGGATGAAAATGATGATTTGCACGTCTCTTCTACCCGCTGCGAGCATACCGCCAGCTATTGTCTGGCCGCGCCGGGAACGGATATCGAGAGCACCTCAGGCACACTGGTTTCGAAGACCGGGGGGGACATTAACGCGGCAACGCAGGCAAGAGGCGAGCTGGATATTTTACCTGCTTACGTGGACATGACGGGGAGCTCTATGTCTGCGCCAATGGTCAGCGGAACGGCAGCCGTACTGATGCAGCGCTACCCTTATATGAGCGCCGACCAAATCTCCACGGTGATAAAAACCACCGCGACTGACCTTGGCGCGCCGGGCATTGATACGCGTTTTGGCTGGGGAAAGATCAATCTGCGGGATGCCATAAACGGCCCGAAAATGTTTATCACTGCGGAAGATATTCCCACTGACTTGTATATCGAGGGTTCTTATACCGATAAACAATTCACTGCCAATATTCCGGGTATTGGCAGTTTGCTTGACGCAGGCACCAGCATACAACGGTACTGCCTGAGCAAAGAGTGTGCCTATGACCTCTGGAGCAACAGCATTGGCGGGCACGGCGGCCTAACCAAAACGGGTGAGGGCACGCTGGAACTTACCGGTAACAGCACATATCTCGGTGCCACGCAGGTCAACCAGGGGCAGTTGAAAATCAACGGTGCGGTGACGTCTGATATTACGGTGCAAAGTAGCGGCACGCTTAGCGGATCGGGCCGGGTGGGTTCACTCACCGTCAGCCGCGGCGCTACCGTGGCGCCGGGTAACTCAATCGGTACTCTGACCGTCAGCCAGAACGTTACCTTTGAACCGGGCTCACGCTATCAGGTAGACGTTGCGCCAAATGGCCGAAGCGATCGTATTGAAAGCAGTGGCAAAGCGAATCTACAGGGTGGTGACGTACTGGTGACTCTCGAAAATCGCCAAAACCTGTTATCTCAGCCGAGGGCCTATAGCCTGTTGGGTCAGCAATACACTATTTTGCAGGCCAGCAAAGGCGTGAGTGGTCAGTTTTCCAGTGTAGCGCCGGGCTACTTGTTTATTGGCAGCCAACTCATTTATCAGCCGAACAACGTCAGGCTGGGCATTACGCGTAGTAACGTCACCTTCGCCGACGTAGCCCAAACGCCTAACCAGCGCTCGGTGGCACGGGCCGCCGAGCGGTTGAAAGCTGGCCATCCGGTATACGAAAGTCTCCTGCTGTCCGGCTCGGCTAAGCAAGCTCAGCAGGCATTCCGGCAGCTTTCCGGGCAAATTCATGCCGATGCGGCGTCGGTTCAAATCAATAACAGCCGCTATTTGCGCGATTCCCTTACCGGTCGTCTGCGTCAGGCGTCAGGCCAGGCTACCGCACAGGGGATTAAGGCAAATGAGCAAGGGGGCTGGGCACAGATGCTCGGCAACTGGAGTCACGCCAGCGGTAATAGCAACGCTGGCGGATTTAACGACTCGACTTACGGTGTATTGCTGGGTATCGACAGAGAGCTGGCGGATAGCTGGCGGCTGGGGATAGCGACAGGCTATACCCGCGATTCACTGCACGGCAGCTATCGCTCTTCGGCGAACAGCGATAGCTACCACCTGGCGTTGTACGGCAGCAAACAATGGGATGCGCTGACGCTGCGAGCGGGAGGTGCGACCAGTTGGCACCGTTTCGATACACAGCGTCGGGTGGCCTATGGCAGCCAGTCCGGTCATCCGCAGGCAAAATATAACGCCACGACTCAGCAACTGTTCGCTGAGCTTGGCTATGATGTACAAATGAACGAGGTGGCGCTGGAACCCTTCGCGAATCTGGCCTATGTGAACTTCCGTAATAACAGTATTAATGAGCGCGGGAGCGCTGCCGCACTACGCGGTGATAGCCAGTCACAGGACGCTATTTTTTCTACCCTTGGGCTGCGGGCCGATAAAAAGTGGTGGGTGGGCGAAACAACCAGACTGGGCCTGTACGGAGAGTTGGGTTGGCAACATCAGTACGGCAGTCTGAACCGTACCAGCAGCCTGCGTTTTGACGGCAGCAATGCGGTCTTTAGCGTCAGCAGCGTCGCGGCCGCGCGTGATGCCACAGTGATAAAAACCGGTGTGGAATTCGCCTTTGATAAAAACGCCACGCTGGCACTGGGGTATGGTGGTTTACTCTCTGATAAATACCAGGACAACGGCGTTTTCATGAATGCGAGGATTGCGTTTTAACGGTGCCTGGCTGTGTCCCTTAATTGCATAACCTATTGCAAAACAGTCGGATGCAGCCCAGCTTCACCCTTGCCAAATCATTTCTCGCTGTTTTGTCGTAGCGTGTAGCAATGCGACGGTATATTTATACTAAAGCCCATCGGCTGGCATAAAAGACCGCTAACGCTATTGCTTTGTTATCGCCGGAGCCACGCGCGTCACCGGTGAGCTCTGACGGTTCTCCCAAAGCACGGTCAGTCCGCGTTGTAGGGCAATAAAAATGAACAGCAAAATACCGATGGCGATTTTGGTCCACCAGGAACTGAGCGTTCCGTCGAAGTTGATGTAGGTCTGAATCAGCCCCTGAATACCCACGCCAAACAGCGTGCCCAAAACAGTCCCCACGCCGCCGCTCAGCAACGTGCCACCAATGACCACCGAAGCAATCGCATCCAGCTCAACGCCCACACCAGCCAGCGCATAACCCGCTTGCGTGTAGATGGAGAACACAATGCCCGCCAGCGTTGCCAGCCCCGTTGAAAGCATGTAGATGCGAACTGTGGTGCTGCGGGTAGAAATCCCCATCAGGTTCGCTGAAATCGCGCTGCCGCCGATGGCGTAAACCTGATTGCCAAAGCGTGTGCGATGAGCCATGAACATGCCCGCCACCACCACCAGCAACATCAGAACACCCATGGCGCTAAGGCGTCCACCGCCGGGGATCATCCACGCCATATCTGAAAGCTTGTCGTACAGCGGGTGGTTAATCGGGATCGACTCTTCCGAAACGAGGTAGCTCACGCCGCGCAGGAAAAACATGCCCGCGAGGGTGATGATAAAAGCAGGAATTTTCAGTGCATCGATCAGCAACCCCATAAACGCGCCGAACGCACAGCCCATCAGCAAGACCAGCGGAAATGCCACCAATGGCGACATGCCCCAGAAGCCGATCGCTTTGGCCAGGAACACGCCGGTGAAGGCGATCACCGAGCCGACCGAGAGATCAATCCCGCCGGAGAGGATCACAAAGGTCATGCCGACGGCGATAATCCCCAGAAAGGCGTTATCAGTCAGAATGTTGCAGATAACGCGCGTGGAGGCGAAACCCGGAAATTGCGTCAGGCAGTAGAGATAGCCGAGCACAAACACCCCGAGGGTAATCATCAGCGGAAGATTACGTTTTACCATGGCCACGCACTCCTTTCAGTAAGCTGATAAAACGCGGGGACTGGACAATCAGCACGCACATCACCACTACCGCTTTCACCACCTGATTCAGCTCCGGCTGGAACCCGGAAAGCAGGATCCCGGTGTTCATGCCCTGAATAATCAGCGCGCCAATCACCGACAGCAGCAGGTTGAAACGCCCGCCCATCAGTGAACCACCGCCGATCACCACCGCCAGAATCGCATCCAGTTCCAGCCATAGCCCCGCGTTGTTGGCATCCGCACCGCGAATGTCGGCGGCCACAATCACCCCGGCAATAGCTGCACAAACACCGCTCAGAACATAAGCCAGCATCACCACAACGCGCGTGTTTACCCCTAATGCCGTTCACTTAAGCCTCGCGTGACTTATAGCTGAACGGATATTTAGGCGGAATATAAAGCACCGAACGCTCGTATCGTCGGTGCTTTCTTTTTTCCGGAAGGATAAAGGCTTTTACATTTTCCCTCATTCCTTTCAGATGCTTAGGTATATTCCCCGTCGCGCCCTTACCACTCACCCTGACCTGCGATATCAGAATATTTAATGCCGCCACGAAACTTATCCGGGTTGGAATAACGCCGGCCTCTCCTGCAATATCCACCATTTCCTTTCTCAGCAGGTTGTACGACACCAGGATCCCCCACAGCTCCTGTTTTACCCCCTCCGGAAATCGGCTCCGCAGTGTGACCTCCCCCTTCAACTGCCGTCTTTTTAGCTCTCCATAGCCTAGTTCGATCTCCCAGCGTTCCCAGTAAATTCGCAGCAAATCTTCGACTGGCCAGGCGACCGGATCGGTCAGCGACGTTAAAAATCCCGTGATTTTCCCTTTACCGCCACCGCTGACATAACTCACCATCCTTGCCCGCCAGACTTCCGGGAGATGAGGCGCAGCCTTGCGAGCCTGAGGTGAAACCGGCATCTCAATCAGCATGTCGTAATCGCTGTATCGTTCGATAACCTCATAGCGGAGTTTACTTTTTACTGGTGTGAGCCAGTGTGTGCAGGCTCCGGCCTGCTGCCATTCCAGGAAAAAAGCCGCGCTGAAATAACAGCGGTCGAACAGGGTCAGCGTATGGTCAGGGGCGGAGGAAATCAGACGATGCGCCAGCGTTAGCTCCCCCTCGGCCACACCGCCAAACGCCGCATCCAGCAACATATGGGAATGGGTTGCCATCAGCCCGACCATCCGTACCTGCGGGAATGTCCCCGTGGACGGTTCGATAAACCCAAAAGCAGCGGCGTTCTCAGGTGAATCGGGCGTGCGAAAAAGTGTTCCGTCAACGCTCAGAACCCGGAGGCCATGGAACGTAGCGGGCCCGAGTGCCGCAGGTTGCCAGGCCTCGTTGCAGGCATGAAAAAGGTAGCGAAGTGGGGCTTCGCCCAGGCGCTGGCGTGCGGCAGTGAGTACGCTGGGGGCAAGGCTTTGATAACCGTCTTCAGGCTGGAGAACAATGTCGAGATGATGGCAGACATCTTTAATGGATAAGTCACGCAGCAACCCCATCATCAGAATAAGCCAGACAGCCTGCTCAGCAGGGAGGCGACGCCTGCGAATGCTGGCCTTCTGGCAGGCGCTTAATGCCTGGTGTATCCAGAGGGGGTCAAGGGAGCGAGAAAAAGCATCCAGCTCAGAGGCGAAAGCATCAACAACAAAATCCATATCCTGTTCAGACATAAAAAAATCCGGGAGCAGAGGGCTGTTCCCGGATTGTCTCTCACTGGCAGGATCGTTCAAGTACTCTTAAATGATCGGCATTA